>JAEVZU010000021.1 GCA_023392075.1 Bacillota bacterium
GAGCTAATCAAAATAAAAACATTGTCCCAAAGCTGAACTATCGACATTACACAAATCCAACCAAGATATATAAATACGGTTTCTAATAAAGGAGAGGTTATATGACCTTTACAATACTTGCAAGTAATATACTTGATTCTACCAAATGCAAAAAGCTTTTTGATGATAGATATTCCTTTTTTATTGCAATGTGGACATTTCAACATAAGTCATACCTCATATTTAACCTTATTTAGCATTATATTAACATATTTAAAAAGAAAGGATAGCCGCAATTTGAATAAAAAACGTTGTAATTAAAGGAAAGTCGGTCTTTAAAAACTGAATAGTGCGGTAAGGGGAAACTTGACATGGTAATCTTCCAGATGTAGTATTATTTGTATGATTTACTTTTAATTCAGTATTGTTTTATAGTACGTTGTAAAGACATTTGATAATTGGAGCAATATTACGATGGTTATTTTGATTGGTGGAGTTAGTTGCACAGGAAAAACAGTCATGGCTCAAAAATTACTTGAAAAATATAAGATTCCATATTTGTCTATAGACCATATAAAAATGGGGTTGATTCGTGGAAGTAAATATTGTGATTTTTCTGCAACTGACGGTGATAATGAACTTACATATAAACTATGGCCAATAGTAAAGGGGATAATAATGACCAATATTGAGAATGGACAACACATTATTATTGAAGGGTGCTATTTACCTCCTGAGCATATTGGTGATTTTGAATCTAATTATTTAAAACAAATAATTGCTCTATATATAGGCTTTTCAAAGAATTATCTTGAGAAACATTTTGATTCAGGAATTATTGAGCATAGAAGTGAGATAGAACAAAAGGAAATTGATAATTATTATATGAACAAAGATAATTATATTAAACTCCATTCTCAAATTAAAGAACTTTGCGAGAAGAATAATGCTCAATTTTTTGAAATTAATGATAATTACACAGAAGAAATAAACAATGTATACAAATGGATAGACGAACAAGTAGAAGCAAAGATGCAATCATAATAACCTTATTTGAAACTTAATAAAATTCAATTATATAATTATTCAACTACCGCACATTCAGTTAATGCATTGCGGTATTTTTATGGCAGCAATTCAGCCGCAAAATAAGAATAAGATGCTCCTAATATGATAATTGGCACGGAATTGAAAGTGAGGATTTATGAAGAATTTAAATGAATTATTTTTTCGGATTACTTAAAATATTTGGTGTTGTATTTACTAATTTTATAATGTTTTTTTCATTAAAAATGATAACATCAAATAATCCAAGAGAAACACCAAAAAATATATTAAATACATTCTTTTTTACTAGAATAGTGCGTTACAGCTTGGAACTTGACTATGTAGTATTTTCAGATATAGTATTATTTGTAATGACTAATTAAATTCAGACATGTATTATAAAGCGAAGTGAAGATTATTAAATAATCTTGATTGGAGAGTAGATATGAAAGATACAAATCTTGATAGTTTAAATGCATGGGAAACTAATGCTGAGTTTTGGGATAATAAAATGGGTAATGAATCAAATAGCTTCCATCGTGATATTGTACGTCCGCGGACTGAAGAATTGTTGGAGATTAATTCTGACGATTTAGTTTTGGATATAGCTTGTGGTAACGGGAATTTTTCAAAAAGAATGGCAGAGCAAGGAGCACAAGTTAGTGGATTTGATTATAGCCCTAAAATGATTGAGCTTGCAAAGATACGTAGAGCAGATGTTCTTGATAAAGTAATTTTTAATGTTTGTGATGCGACAAATTATGAACAACTTATTAATTTACAGCAAGAAAAACCTTTTACCAAAGCTGTTGCTAATATGGCAATTATGGATATCTCCGATATAGAACCGTTGTTTAAAGCGGTTTTTGATATGCTGAGTGAGAATGGAATTTTTGTATTTGCTACACACCACCCTTGTTTCACGTATCCCAATAAAGATTATTTCACTTCTTGTGTCCATAAAGGTGCTGCAATCGAGGGGCAACCAGTGATGCAAAACTATTATCACAGATCTATTCAAGATATATTTAATCTTGCTTTTAAATGTGGATTTATAATCGATGGATTTTATGAAGTACCATTTTATGGCGAAGATACTCCAATTATTATGATTGTACGTTTAAAAAAGTAGTCATAGTAGACCATAAGAATATTACGAGTTAAGCTACTTTTGGTAATTTATATTAACATGTCCAATAGATTTCGAAAATAAATAGATATCAAAAATGAGTACCGCACATTCAGTTAAAAAGAAAGTGCGGTTTTTTCATGTCCGTAATTCGGCCGTAAAATAAGAAGATCACGAACAAAGCAAGTTGAACATGAAAATTGAATAGTGTGGCAGGGATTGAAACTTGACATAGAAACGTTCCAGATATAGTATTATTTGTAATGAATTGCTTTTGAGCCGATATTGTTAAAGTTTGCGAAGGAGAGATTAAATGAGGATAATGAATATTGAGAAGCTTCCAGAAGAATTTATATATCAGGATTCCGTTGGTTTAATTACGAAATCGTTAGGTGCGGCTGGAGGAAGTAAAAAGATTTATGTAAATATTGATTCTGTTCCGCCTAAAGCTTACAGCACGAAATATCACAGTCATTCTCAGCAGGAAGAATTTTTTGTGATTTTATCCGGTGCAGGGGTTTCAATATATAGGTGATAATTTCTATGAACCTACAGGGCTATATCATCCATCATTTGAAATGACTAGCTTAGTATTATGAATGTAATAGAAGTTAGTTTACGCATTTTTTATATATCAAGAATCATTCTATTATCGCACATTCAATTAAATGAATTGTGTTTTTTTATGCCCATTTTCAGCTGCAAAATAAGAAAAGTACGTCGGATCATAAGTCTTATACGACGGGAAGGAAGTGATATATCTGAAAAAAATTAATAAGAACATTAAGGAATGCCCATATTGTGGAAGTAAAGAATATTACATAAAATAGAGATTTTCAATTATTCTATTAGATTTGATGGTGAAGAAGCGGAAAATGGGGAATTTCACGATAATACACATTATGAAAACACAAGTAAATTTGCTTGGTGTAAAGAATGTAATAAAAGATTATTTGAGTTGGAGGGTTAAAAGACAAATCGCGATATGAATAGAAAGCGGCAGAAATGCAGGAAAGACTGGGCTTTGAAAATTGAATTAGTGAGGCATTGTTTAATATTGCAACTTATTGTCTATTTTATTCGTTAAATAAATTAGTTCATTTAATACTTTATGAAGTTTTAATAATACTCCATACATAAAATTAAAGCAAACTGCAAAAATATAGTTTAGAAACAAAATAAGGAGTTTATTATGAGCAACCAAATTATTCTGTGGTGTATATTCATTCTTCCTTGGTTTACATTATTTTTTATGAAAAAAGAAGATATTAAGCGGTATATGCCTGTTGGTTTATTTGCCATTTTTACAAGTGCAATTATACTTGAGATTGGTCACACTTTGAGATGGTGGGTATACAATGAAACTGCTTATCCACTAAGAAATATTTCCTATCTTTATGGGGCGATACCAGTAGCTACCATGTGGCTTTTTAAATTCACTTATGGAAAGTTTTGGTTATATGTCGGTGCTGATTTCTTATTAAATTTAATTTATACATTATTGTTTGAATATTATTTCTTGGGCAGGAGAGGTATTATTGAGTTTGAAAGAGTAAGTCCCATGCTTGATGTCTTTGCTACAAGTGCACTTGGAATTATAATTTATGGTTTTCATATGTGGCAAGAAGGTATTTTCGTGAAAAAGGGTACCTGAAGAAACTTGTGGATTTCTATAGAGCTTTACCTATGTGAAAAAACTATTTAGGAAGTTGCTTTTTTATATTTATGCAACTATAACAACCCCATATTTTATTTGATATCAGTAATTCGTATTTTGAATAAAAAACGTTGTATTAAAGGAAAGTCGGTCTTTAAAAACTGAATAGTGCGGTAGAGATTGAAAACTAACATAATAGTGCGGCAAGGGGAAACTTGACATGGAAATCTTCCAGATGTAGTATTATTTGTATGATTTACTTTTAAATCAGTATTGCTTGATATTGCGAATAAAGATAATTTATATAATGTGCGATGGAAAGGGGCGTATATTAATGGGATATACCGAACAAATACGTAAAAAAGTTGGTCACGATGAGATAATTGGGGTTGGAGCAGGGGTTTTTATTTATAAAGAAGGAAAAGTTCTGTTGCAAAAACGAAGAGACAATTATTCCTGGGCTCTGCACGGTGGAGGAGTAGAAATAGGTGAAAGCGTGGAAGAAGCTGCAAAACGTGAGTTGTTTGAGGAAACAGGCCTTATTGCAAATAATCTTGAACTTTTAGGAGTGTTTTCAGGTGAAGATATGAGATATACATATCCCAATGGTGATAAAGTTAGCATAATAGGCATTAACTATATTTGCAGTGATTTTTCTGGAGAACTATTATCTGAAACGGATGAAACTTTGGCGTTGAAATGGTTTGATATAGACGATTTACCACAAGAAATAAGCCCACCTGATAGGAAGCCATTAAAGGCATTTGTTGACTTTATTAAAAGCACAAAATAACATTATCAGAAGTTATTTTACTTCATAATGTTTATATATCAAGAATCAATCTATTACTGCACATTCACTTAAAAAGATGTGCGTTTTTTATGCTCAATTTAGGGCACAAATTAAGAAGATTACGAAAACAAAGCAAGCTTGAGCATTGAAAACTGAATAGTGCGGTATTGGTAGGAGCTTGACGAAGAAACGTACCAGATATAGTATTAAATATATTGAGAGTGTTAATAAGCACAATTTTATAAATTTGTGATAAATAGCAGGGAGTCGGTTTATGAATGAGAAAATAGTGAATGTAAATATTTTGAAGAAAATTGGAGTAATTTTTTTACTAATTTCTATAATGTTGTTTATCATTAGTCTTTTTTGTATTTTGGTATTACATCAACTAGGGATAGTTGTAACTATATTTTGGATAGCATTTGGAGTATTTATTGCTCTTACAATTAGTGTGTCTATCGTTAGAGGTGGTATAGAGATAAAACAGAAATATCAAAAGGATAAATAATGTGGGAGTCCTTGTATAACAAGAATAAATCCATTACCGCACATTCAGTTAAATGAAGTGCGTTATTTTTTATGCAGTTTAGACGGGATATGAATAGAAAGCGGCGGGAATGGACTTTGATAACTGAATAGTGTAAACTTGACATAGTAATTATCTAGATGTAGCATTATTTGTAATAAAGTTGCATTGAAGTCGGGATTGTTTGATTATACGAACTAATAGTTATTAACGTAAAACTTATCAAATAGATATACGGGAATTTATCGATCAGATTTTAATCAAGAATTATCTATATTTTGTGCAGGAGGTTACTAAATGAGCTCTAAAATAAAACAAAATATTATGCCAAAAATTTTATTTGGAATTGGGATCGTACTATTAATGTGTTATTTCGGAGGCATATTTTATATTTACAATATTCAAGAGTATAACCCCTATGCTTCTACGGGGGCTGATCTTGACGCTTTAATTCACAGCGTATTGTTTTTACCTCCAACTGCAATATGCTTGATATTATCTCTCATATTACATATAAAAACAAAAAAGTGAATCGCACTGTCTATTACGAGCATATATTATGAAGCTACAATTTCCAATTTGTAGTTGAGATTTTTCTATATCAAGAATCATCCTATTACCGCACATTCAGTAAACTGAACAGCGGTATTTTTTATGCAGTTAGGACGGGATATAAGAAAGAAACGTCGAATCATCAGTCTATTGCGTACAAAGGAGGTAGGGGATGGAACAATTACTAATAGGCCAGGTCGAATATATCGACAATGAAAATATTAACTTTAAGAAAGCAAATCCTTGGGCTGACTGGTTAAATTATCACGGATAGAACGGCATGATATGGATAGATAGTAGCGGAAACAAGTGATCTTGGACAACTGAATAGTGCGGTAGGAATTGAAATAATCGTAAATTTCATATATATTATAGAATGTATACGAATAAATGTTATTGGAGGCAATATGAATGATAAATTTAGTAAAGCTATTCTATTGGGGATATTGATATGTCTAATTATTATTGCATTTAAACCCGGTAGTAATCAGACTTTACCGACAACAAACCCAAGTGTAAATATTAGTAATGGTGAAGAAATTATACAACTTTCTCCTAACAAAATCGCAGTTGTCAATAATAGAAATAATTCTGGTTTGTGGGGAACAATTTTAGTATTTAACTACGATCCAAATAAGAAAGAGTTTGTGTACGAAAGCACAATGAACTATGAAGATTATTTTAGAAACCCACAAAAATATGGAATTAGCATCAGGTAAATAATGAAGTTTCAAAGTACCGCACATTCAGTCAAATGAATTGCGGTATTTTTATGCCCATTTTCAGCCGCAAAATAAGAAGGTCACGAACAAAGCAAGTTAAACATTGACAAGTGAATAGTGCAGTATTAGATTAAAACTTGACTAAGAAGTGTTCCGGATGTAGTATTTGAAATAAAATACTTTAAATCGGAATAGTTTGACTAGCTGTACCAGCAAATATTTCAAGGTTAGAATTAAATTTAGGAGGAATATTATGCATTTGTATAATGCCAGTTCATTGTTTAATGAGAATGACATAAAAGAAATATTAAGTATTGTAAATAATCCGGAAGAATTAAGAAATAGATTAATTGAAGCAAAGAAAACGCTTTTAAAGGTATATAATTTTAAAGCTTATAATGTACCAGAAGATTTTACTACTACTTCTTATATAATAACAACTAATCATTTAACTGATTCTGATGCTCCGCTAATAATGAGTTATTATTATGAGCTTATGCATCAAGTTATAGATACTTATCCGGAGCTGTTTATTTTCGCTAAAGAAAATTGCTTTAATGGTGTTTCCATACCTAAAGAATTAATGCCGATATTGGAGTTGGAAAAAGTTTTTGCTGTTGACCGTAAAAGTTTTGGTGGGTCAATGGCGGCAATGAAAGCAGCAGGCAAGTGGTTTGCTGAGGGTGAAAAACCAAAGCATTTTCTGATATTCGCTCAAGGAACAATCTATGACATTAATAAAGATAGAGCAGATGATGTAGAGTCAGGAGCATTCTGGTTAGCTAGATTACTGGGTATTCCTGTTTTACCGGCTTTTATAGAGCAAGCTGTTGAAGGGGCCGAAAATCGTTTAGTATTTGGAAAATCAATTTTTATACCAAAAGACTGCAGAAATTTTGATGATCATAAACAATTATGGTTAGAAAGAGTAATTCAAGCACAGAATGAGTTAGGGACACTTACAGGAATTCCAGCAAGAGAAGCTGTGCTTGATGAAGAACATCAGACGAGAAAAAGATTTTGACCAACTAATCAATTGACTAAAATATACAATTAAGATACTATGAAATTATTATAAACGTATTCGACAAGCTTATAATTTGTTTGATGAGAACGGATGCAAGATATTATCGAGGGCTGAGAAAATAGAACAATACGCATATGAATATTTTCAGGAGAACGAATAGTAAAGATAAAACCATCAATACCGCACATTTACTTAATATGAAAGGCGGTTTTTTTATTTCACAATTCAGTTGCAATTTGAAAGAAAGCGGCGGAAGAGCAAATGTAAAGAAATACAAATAAACTAAAAGAGGTGATATAAAAAATGTGGCTATTTCTTTTATTAATCTTAACTATAATTACTGTCATTTTAATTCAATATGTACTGTCCATAAAAAAAGCCTATAAACGGCTTGATAACTATACAGTCAAGACATTTTACAGTGACCGTGGAAGGATGAGTTATTTAGACGAAGGAGCAGGTGAGCCGGTTCTTATTTCACATGGCATATTTGGCGGCTACGATCAAGGGTATGAAACCTTAAAAAGCTTTTTAGATAACAGGTATAGAAAAATATCTATTTCACGATTTGGATATCCTGGATCTGATTTACCCGCTGAACCTACTCCCGACAATCAGGCAAAAGTATATTTGGATTTATTGAACGAGTTGAAAATTGAAAGGACATATTTAATTACAACTTCTGCAGGTGCTGCTGCAGGAATAAAATTTGCGATTAACTACCCTGACAGTATAAAAGGACTGATCCTGCTCTCCTCCGGTGTGCCTTCTTCAAAAAAGGCAAGGGAAGAAATAACAGGCCCTTTAGGTCCTCCGAATTTTACTTTGAATGACTTTCTTATGTGTTTTTTTATAAAATATTTTGGGTTTGTTTTCAAATCTATGTTTAAGTCGGAAATCGACGATAGTCTATATAACACTATGCTGCCTGTAAATCCGCGCAAGCAGGGAATCAAGGCTGATGAAACTATAACTAACCTTGATATGGATATAAATTATGACAAGTATCCTGTTGAAAAGATAAAAGCTCCTATAATAGTTATCCATGCTAAAGATGACCCTATGGTAAAATTTGAAGGAATTAAAAAGTTTATTGCCCGAACCAATCCACAAACTGCAATTTTTGAAACAGGCGGTCACCTCATCACAGGCAATGGAGACGCAGTGTCAAAAAGTATTAATAGTTTTATTAAAAGCTATATATAAATTTTTTTACAAATAAAGTGATTCACTACAAAGTTGAAATATCAGAATAAAATTAACATCAAAAGGATTGCTCAGATATTTAATAATCAAGAATTACAGTACTATTAAGAAATAATTTGTGCTTGTTGATCATAAGCATTATTAGCTAATACGATTAGAATTCCGTATTTCAATATAAACGGAGAAGGAGAGTCAAATGGATTTGCGTCTTAAATTTAACGAAGATGTAATAAATTATGATAGATACCGTCCAACCTATGTAAATGAATTGTTTATGGATGTTATAAACTATTCAAAATTAGATAATACCAAAAATGCACTTGAAATAGGCATTGGTACTGGGCAGGCCGCTATGCCTATCCTTAAAACAGGCTGTAGTTTGACTGCAATTGAGCTTGGAGAAAATTTAGCAGTGTATTCCCAAAATAAATTTGCTTCATTTGACAATTTTAATGTAATAAATATTGATTTTGAAAGCTACTCATCAGATACCAGCCGGTTTGACCTGATATATTCGGCTACTGCTTTCCACTGGATACCAGAGCATATTGGATTTACAAAAGTTTATGACTTGCTGAAGTCCAGCGGTGTTATTGCGCTGTTTTGGAATCATCCCTATTGTGATAACGATGCATTGCACCTTGAACTTCAAAAAGCATACGATAAATACAGACCTTCTTCCGACAAGCCCAAATTGGAGTTTAATGAAAATGACTGTCAAAAATATTTAGATTTGCTAAATAAATATGGTTTTGTGAATATTACATCAAAGTTATACCACCAAACCCGTGTTTTCAAAGTAAAAGAGTATATTTCATTGTTAAATACCTATTCAGACCACAGAGCTATGGATAATACTGCTAAAGCAGGATTAGAAAACGAAATTTCAGATGTAATCGACAAATTTGGAGGAAAGATTGATATACACGACACTATGGATTTGTATCTGGGAATGAAACCATAATCATAATAAGCACAATCTGTAATTAAGTAAATCGCATTTTTAAATATCAAGAACAAATTAGCATCTCAATAAATAAGGGAAATTTTTTCACAGGAGATCATTAATATGTACGATGTGATCATCATTGGCGCAGGCCCCGCGGGCTGTACCGCTGCCCGGGAATTGGCCTGCAACGGTTATAAGGTATTGCTTATTGAAAAATTCAGGATGCCGAGAAACAAATCCTGTTCAGGTATTCTCATCAGGAAATCCATGGATCTTATACGGAAATACTTTGGGGAGGCTGTGCCGGAATCCGCCATGTGCAAGCCGTTTGATAACCGGGGTATGATTATTACCGGAGACAAGGGGCAGGAGTACCGTTTTGAACAGGAAGGGTTAAATATATGGCGGAGTTCCTTTGATCACTGGCTTGTAACAAAGGCTGTCCAAGCCGGCGCAGAGATACGAGACGAAACAGCCGCAATATCATGTGAGGAACAGGAGGACTGTGTACTTGTAAATCTCAGAGGTGCTTTTTCATATTCGGAAAAAGCAAAATCAGTTATTCTATGTGACGGGGTTGTGGGCTCTGTCAAGCGGAAGCTGCTTTCCACCCGTCAGACCTATGTAAACACCTACCAGACCTTTAACAAAGGCCGGATAGATTTGGATCAGCATTACTTTTACGCCTATTTGCAGCCCTTCCTTTCAGAATATGATGCATGGTTCAACGTAAAAGATGATTATTTGATTTTCGGTGTGGCCGTTAAGGATATCTGTAAGCTTGAACATTATTATTCGGAATTTATTTCCCATATGAAAAAACAACATAACGCAAAAATTGAAAAGCAGGAAAAAGCCGAAAAATGGCTTATGCCACACATTATGCCCAAATGTCCAATTGATTACGGAAAAGGGAAAGTGCTGTTCGCAGGCGAAACGGCAGGCTTCCTGAACCCCATGGGCGAGGGGATTTCGGCCGGAATGGAAAGCGGGTACGCTGCTGCAAAGGCCATCCAACAAGCAGGTTTGGACGACGTTCTGGATTTGGAGGTGTTATACGCTGCGTATAAAAGCAATACTTCAGTTCTTAGAGATTATATGGAGAGGCAATGGAATTTCGTTGCAAGCCTGTCGGATACTTTCGGTTACATGAAATTATGATGGATCGGATATATTATGAAAATAAAAGAGAAGGCAAAACAGCTTAAAAAAGACATTCCCGCGGTTTTTCTGGCGTTAGGGAAAAAGGATACTCCATGGTATGCAAAGGTATTGGCGGTTTTAACTATTGGGTACGCTCTGTCACCAATTGATTTAATTCCTGATTTTATACCGGTGCTCGGTTATTTGGACGACGTAATAATTCTGCCTTTAATGACAGCTGCCACAATAAGGTTGATTCCAAAAGCGGTAATTGAACAGTGCCGTATTGAAGCTGAAGAAATATGGAATGAGGGTAAGCCTGAAAAGTGGTATTATGCGGTACCGGTAATTCTGATATGGGTAATAATTATTTTCCTGATCATAAAAGCTTTAATATAAAACTCCTTCCTGATACTTAGAGTGTAGTTACTTTTACCAGGAAGGAGTTTTTATATCACCGGAATTATTAAATTCTTTCTCTAAAGTCTTTTAGACGCACAGCTTATTATGGATAATTACTCCCATGTGGTTCAAATCCAGTTCCAGAGCTTTATGGAATTGTTCCCGGGCAATACCGGCAGTTCCCAGTCCCAGATAATTGAGTCCCAGATTTCCCAACCCCATAAGATATCTGCAGTGTATAATGTTTCTTTTGTCCAGATCTTCGTCAAATATGAGAAAATCGGGAAGTGATACTGCAAAGTAATCTATGGTAACATGATCATTTATATGGGCTTCACCATATTTTATCAATTTATCGAATATTGCTTTAGCCCTGTCACGGTTGCCCAGCTTGATATGAGCCAAACCTTGATAAAAAATCATTTCAGGGGGCTGATCGTTGTAGTACATTGCACTTGTGGGCTCATCAAGGCCAACCGAGGCCTTAAGGAAGTATTCTTTTGCCCTTTCGGCATTTTTCAGGCCCTCGTATGCACAACCCAGATAATAGTTCAGATTGTTTTCCTGTGCACCGAACAGCTTACCTTCACCTAAGTTGTGAGGATAAGCCAGAGCTTCACTTAATACGGCGATGGCGCCTTCAAACTTATTTCCGGAAATGAGCTGTTTACCCAGCTCTATATTGCAGTTGACATACTGCTTTGTAATTTT
Source organism: Bacillota bacterium (assembly GCA_023392075.1). Taxonomy (GTDB): domain Bacteria; phylum Bacillota; class Clostridia; order Acetivibrionales; family DSM-1351; genus Ruminiclostridium. Next base: position 11,844 of record JAEVZU010000021.1, read on the forward strand.
TCCTTCTCCGCCTTCCCAGGGATGGAATTTTCTCTTTGAGATCAGGTCCCTGGCTTTTTGGAAATCACCGCTGATATTGATTAATGTAATATATTCAACATACAGATCATCCCTTATTTCAACCAGATCAATGTACCTTTCAAAGTTCCTGAGCCGTTCCTCAGGCGCAACACCGAGTTTTTTATACAGTTGATCCAATTCAAGGAAAACTCTTGAATCCTCCTGATTAAGCCGGAAAGCTTTTTCAAGAGACTCTCTGGTCTTAATTTCATCGTGGAGCTTATTGTAGTAGGCCAAAGAAAGGTTTCTGTGAACCGTAGGATAGGTATCGTCCAGTTCTCTTGATTTTTCCCAGCAGGCAACGGCTTCTTCATACTGCTTCCTGTCATACCACAGGTTGCCCAAATAGTAAAAAGCTTTGGAATCGCCAGGGTTAACCCTTTGAACCGTTTGCAGGACAAGTATGTCTTCAAGGCGGTTTGGAAAACAGTAATCAGGCCTTGCTGCCGCGCCTTTACTAAAGTAGTTCAGTGCGGCTTCATCCTGTCCCAGGGATAAAAGATTCCAGCCTGTATAGTAATAGAGCATAGGGCTGACATCAGCGGCTGCACTTCGTGAAATAAGTCGCTCAAGTATTTCAACGGCTTCCTTGTACATACCGCAGTCGGAATAATCCAGGGACAATTCTATATAGTTTTTAAGGTCATTTCTCATGAGAATATCAAGTTCCTCGAGCAGCTGACCGGCTGACTTGAGATTTCCGGTCTCCCTGGCTATAAGGTATAGCTCGTTTCTGGCACCGAAATCCATAATATCTATATCAATTGTTTCTTTTGCAAAGCTCCCGGCTTTATTAAAGTTTCCGGATTTACGCAGTAAAGCCGTTTTCAGGTTTCTAGCCTTGAAGTTGTGATAATTTCTGACTATTGATTTTTCTATATGCTTTTTAGCCAGGTCAAACTCCTGCCTTATGCTGTTAATTTTTGCAAGGGAGAAGTATCCGCAGTCCTGCATTGCTACATTCCAGCATGCCTTATAAAATGCATCGTAGGCTTCATCCAGCTTACCCTGCATTTTCAGGGAGAGACCAAGGTTATAGCAGGGTTCTCCGTCATAAGGATTGGGATTGTGTCTGGTTGAGGTCTTTACGGCAGTTCTGAAGTATTGCTCACTCTTTGCAAACCGGCCTCTTCTGAACAATAAGGTTCCGTAAGCGTTGTTTATGCGTATATCTTCAGGATCTCTGCGCAGGCCTTCCTCGTAATAATTTTCCGGTTCATAGGTGGCATGTCTGTACTGTTCCAGGTGGATTCCCGCAAGATACAGGGCCTCGGTATTGGCTAGCTCCGAAGGTTGGGAAATTGCCTTTGCGGCATTTGGGACCAAATCCTGTTCGACGATTTTAGGGGTATACGCAACAAGCACTCTGCCATCCTTATCGGTTACCGTAAGTGTCAGGTCGGTTTCATTATCACCTTCTGCAAGCAGGCATTCAAAATTATAAGTATTTACAGGTGATATCTCGGTCGTGATTTTGTGATAGACCGAATTTTTACCTCTGAGTTCAATTTCAGCTTTTTCAAAAACAGAAGTAGCGTACACCGATATTTTAATTTTGTCTTTTTTGACATCAAGGTTTACGGCTGCATCAATCGATGCATTTTTTACCATCCCTATGTTTTTATAAGGCATGAAGTACTGTGTGAAGGTCTTTTCCTCGTATGGGTTGAGCCAGGTGAAGTCAGGCTGATTATCGGTGAAAACTCCGGTCATTAGTTCTATATACGGCCCGTCTTCATCGGTAAGATTTCTGTCCCATGCCTGGCCGAAATCACCATTACCCCAGGTCCATTGCTTCTTACCCGGTGAAATATGATGATCTGCAATATGCAGCAGACCGGCCTGTTTTTGATGATCATATCCGCCGACAAAATTGTAGTCGGATTTGTAAGCCATATAAGAGGTGGGGACGGGGATGTTTTTATATTTTGATATATCCACTCCTGCCGAATAGTCTACCTTATAGTAGGTGCCTGTTGCTATTGGGAAGGTGGAAACATCCCGCTTGCCATGGTCAAATACTGCCGTGACATCGGGCGGGAAAACCGACTGAGTGTGATCGTTTACTGCAACCGCAGGATTTGCCCACCATAGAAAGGTCTGCGGCTCGCAGGTTCTGTTATATAACTGGGCCTTAATTTCCAGATAAGCTTTATCAGGATATATGGTAAAACCTGCAGTTACCTTTGTTCCGTACATTTGATCGATTTCGCCTATCCAGCAGGTTTTACTGCCATCCGCATTCTCTTTGAGCGTGTACTCAACCGGAGAGTAAGTGCTTGGTCTATGATGCTGCGGCCAGTTGAATTCTATTCCGCCGGAAATCCAGGGGCCGGCAAGACCGACCAGTGCGGGTTTTACAACCTGATTGTAATAGACAAAATCGTAGCTGTTAGTTTTGTCAAGAGCTCTCTGGATTCTGCCTCCCAATTCAGGTATTATCCAGATCTGGATATAGTCATTTTCAAGAAATACCACACGGTACTTCTGCGTTACTTTATTGTCATATATTTTATCAATTACAGGCAGGGGATAAACTTTCCCGGAGCTGCCCTGATAAACCCTTTTCTCCAAAAACATGGGGTTTTTATCCGGTTTTCCTATGGGATAGGTTGGAAGCTCTATGTCTTCTTCCCACATTAATGCTTTTCCTTTTGAATCTGCCATTAATAATTCCTCCTTGTTTATTATGCAAATTTGATTTTTTCATAATTTGTATGACAGGAATCAAATTATATTTCTATCTTAACATTATAAAATACCTGATAAAATGGAATAAAAAACGAAAGAGATGGACTATATTACTATAAAAATTTGATTTTTTAAACATAGTATAATAAAATGAAGTATATTTGTAACATTTCAAAAAGCAGTAAACAGTTATTAGGGGAGAGAGGAGGAGGAAATGGGGCAGATAAGAAAGATTCAGGGCTTTAAAGATGAAAAATCCATTGTGTTTCCGAGGCTTTTTCTTGAGTCGGCCAAAAGTGATCCTCTGGTGAATGCCATATATCCAACCGACATCGGCTTCTATCCACATGCACAATTTCACTATAGAGAGCGTTCGAGGGGCTGCGACCAGAATATATTGATTTATTGTACAGGGGGAGAAGGTTTTATATTGCTGGACGGTATAAAAAACAGGATTGAAAAAGATACTCTTTTGATAATACCTCAAGGCATACCGCATACCTATGGTGCAGGTAAAACAGATCCATGGAGCATATACTGGCTTCATTTCCTTGGAAGCAACGTAAAAAATTTTCTCAGGAATATAAATGTGGAAAGCCTCATATTTCATTATGCTATAGATAAAACATCAAAGGTCAGGCTTTTGTTCGAGGATATTTTCAGTGTCCTGGAAAAAGGGTTTACCCAGGAGGCAATGATTTACTCCTCACAGGTGGTTGCGAATATTCTCGGGGCTCTGCTGTTCCAGACCCCAAATCTTGTCAGTGTGCCAAAAGAAACGGCACTCCAGGTAGAGGAGTCAATTCTTTTTATGACCATGAATTTAAAGAGGAATCTTACTCTTAAGGAATTGTCCGATCAGGCCAACCTGTCACCTACCCATTACAGTTTTTTATTTAAGAAGAGAACCGGGTATTCTCCCATAGATTATTTTTTAAGATTGAAAATAAAAAGTGCATGCCAGTATCTGGATACCACACAGCTGAGAGTTAATGAAATTTGCCAGCTGCTGGGCTTTAACGACCCGTATTACTTTTCCCGTGCATTCTACAAGATCATGCAGTTGTCTCCAACCGCATACAGGGCTGTAATGAAGGGGTAGCACTATTAGACACGGAGCTTAGGAGGTTAACATGATATATGAGAGTATTTTTAAAGGAACGAAATCAATAGTAATTGAAAGTGAGAAGCTGAAGGTGATAGTTCTGCCTGAGCTTGGCGGAAAGCTTGCATCTATTTTCAACAAACCAAAGGAATTTGAACTGTTATTTCAAAATAAGGCCGATACATATAAAAAGGC
>JAEVZU010000029.1 GCA_023392075.1 Bacillota bacterium
TCGGTCTGGCAAGAGACGGTTTTGAAGCAGTTGATTTAATACTGCAGAATACTCCGGATATTGCAATTCTAGACATTATTATGCCACATCTTGATGGGTTGGGAGTTTTGGAAAAAATAGCATCATCAAACATGGATAAGAGACCTTTATTTATCGTACTATCAGCTGTTGGACAGGACAAAATCACACAGCGGGCTCTTGCACTGGGTGCTGAATACTACATTGTAAAGCCTTTTGATATGGATGTCCTGGTCAACAGAATCAGACAATTGAAAGATAGTACATATGTTCCTACTGTTTCAACTTCTATGTCTTCGTCTATATCAATTCATAAAAATGAAACATTTGCTGAAAAGAAACCGGTACATATACCAAACACATCCAGAAGCCTGGAAGTAGAAGTAACCAACATTATGCATGAAATAGGTGTTCCTGCCCATATCAAGGGTTATCAGTATCTAAGAGATGCAATAATGATGGTAGTTAAAGATTTGGACGTGATAAATTCTATCACAAAACTTCTCTATCCCAGCATAGCAAAAGAATATAATACAACTCCCAGCAGAGTTGAGAGAGCTATCCGTCATGCAATAGAAGTTGCATGGAGCAGGGGGCAGGTTGAAGCTATTGATGCATTATTCGGTTATACTGTTAATATTGGAAAGGGTAAACCTACCAATTCAGAATTTATTGCAATGATAGCCGATAAATTGAGATTAGAATTAAAAGTTGGGTAATTTAATTATTTGTTAACAAAACTTCTCCGCTTATAGTAAACAAAATCTGTTTACAATATTAATCGGAGGAGTTTTTTTATTATTATTTAACACAAATGCCGGTAATTTATTAATTTTTTGATAACAATTTTATTTTGATATTTCTTTTTAGGACACTATTGTTATAATAAAATTAATTACTTTATAAATAAAATATAAAGGAGCTTTTATGAATAACAAAAGTAAAGTACTAATTGTTGATGATGACAGAAATATTTGTGAATTAATAGGATTGTACCTTCAAAAGGAAGGTTACGAAGTTCTATACGCATATAATGGCATAAATGCTGTGGACGCTTTTAAAACGCATACGCCCAGCCTGGTGGTACTGGATATAATGCTGCCGGGAATTGATGGCTGGCAGGTGTGCAGAGAGATCCGAAAAGTCAGTTCCATCCCCATTATCATGCTTACGGCAAAGGGAGAGACCTTTGACAAGGTGCTTGGACTGGAACTGGGTGCAGATGACTACATGGTTAAGCCTTTTGAACCGAAGGAACTCGTTGCCAGGATAAAAGCCGTATTGAGAAGATATGAACATAAGGATGTGGATACACAGGAGGTGGTGTTTCCCAACCTGATCGTCAATAAAAGCAATTATACCATCAGATTAAAGGGCAATCTTATTGAATTGCCTCCAAAGGAACTGGAACTTCTGTTTTTTCTGGCTTCAAACCCCAACAAGGTATTTACCCGGGAGCAGCTGTTGGAGCATGTATGGGGCTTTGATTTCTATGGTGACTCCAGAACAGTGGATGTTCATGTGAAAAGAGTAAGGGAGAAGATAGACCTCGAAGGACAGCCCTGGCAGCTAAAAACAGTATGGGGTGTCGGTTACAAGTTTGAGGTGAAATAATTAATGACAAAATTCAAATTTAAAAGGACTATTTTTAAAAAACTTGTAAGTATTTTTGTTAGTCTGCTTATTTTGAGCTATATTGTTACAGGCGGGTTTTTGTATTACTTCCTGAATAATTATTCAACAAATGAAAAGGTAGGTACACTCGAGCAGGCAGCTGCAGATATAAAGAATAATTTTGTATTTTATTTAAAAAACATGGATTCACTGGTAGTTCAACAGTATTTCAAAAATTCCCTGGCACAGACCAGTGAATATAGTCAGTCCATTATATGGGTTGTAGACGCGAAAGGCCAGGTGGCATTCTGTACACCGGATTGGGCCAGGGCCGCTCTGGATAAATATGTAAATGAATACACTTACCCTCAGCTGCCTGAACCTAAGATGTATGAAGATGTTATGAATAACGGCGGTACTACCATTCAAAAAATCGGTAATTTTTTCGGATTGTTCAGCGCAGACGAATATAAACAGTATGGGGACTCCTGGCTGACAATTCAAGTGCCGTTTCAGGTTATGCCCAGCAACGGCAAGCAGCAAACCTTGGCAGCCATATATCTTCATACGCCGATGCCTGAGATACAGAAGCTGAGAACCCAGGTATTCCAGTTGTTTATGTGGTCTGGCGGAGTTGCAATTTTTCTGGCCATAGTTCTGGTTTATGTTTTCTCGCTGAGGTTCACAAAACCGTTGAAACAGATTAACAATGCCGCAAAAATCATAGCGGCAGGAGAATTCAGAAACAGGCTTACGGTAAAAAACGATGATGAAATTGGTCAGCTGGCTGCCAGCTTTAACCAGATGATCGATGATCTGCAGAAATTGGAGGAAATGCGGCGTGGTTTTATCGCCAATGTATCTCATGAACTCAGAACACCAATGACATCGATACGCGGCTTTATCGAAGGAATTCTTGACGGTACTATCCCGGAAGATAAACATGCAAATTATCTGATTATTGTCAGGGATGAAATAAATCGTCTGAACAGGCTTGTAAATGATCTTCTGGATCTGGCCAAAATGGAGGCGGGAGAATTAAAGCTAAATTTAAAGCCCTTTGATATAAATGAACTGATAAGATTATGTGTAATAAAAAATGAAACATTGATAACTTCTAAAAACCTGGAGATTGAAGCAAATTTCGATTCTGAAAATTTGATAGTTACCGGAGACAGGGATTCCATCGAAAGAGTAATAATTAATCTTTTGCATAATGCGGTTAAATTTTCAAACGAAAATGGGAGAATTATTTTAGAAACTGTAAAGAATAAGGATAAGGTTTTAGTTTCAGTTAAGGATAGTGGTATCGGAATTGATCAGAATGAACAAAAACGTGTTTTTGACAGATTTTATAAATCCGACAAATCAAGGGGAAAGGATAAAACCGGTACCGGCCTGGGGCTTGCAATAGTTAAAAATATAATAAACGAGCACAAGCAGGAAATATGGGTCGAAAGCGAAGTAGGAGCCGGAACTAAATTTACATTTACACTGGACTACTTTAAAAATAGTGTGGAAGATTAACACTTTGTTCATAGTTTTTTAAAATTGCATGATTAAAATATTAAATATATTGATGAGAAAGGGGAATTTTCAATGAATGATGACAAAATTGAAAAAAATGATGTAACAGAAGAGCTTAACAACCGGCTGAATAATATAGAGCAGACAGAGGAAAGTGTTCAGCATGAAAATACATCTGAAATATATAACCATGAAACCACCAATTATGACAATGCCTCAGCAGGCGGTAACTCATTGGAAAACAGTTCAACAGAAAGTGTTCCGGCTGAAAATGATTCCGGGGATACTAGAGATAATTTAAATGGCAAAGCTTCGAATGTCATAAATGCAGATACTGAGCATTCCGATACCATGGAAACAAAGGGGGCGGAAAATGCCGATTCTCAGGCAAATCCGAATAACGAACACCACAATTTTGAAGCTTTGCCCGATCAGGGTGTTCAAAACAGAATTAATGAGACTCAAAAAATATGGCAGATGAACAATCCGCAAGGATTTTCAAATACTCAGAATTTTAACGCACCGAATTATAATGCACCAAATTATAACAACTACTATAAGGAAAATTATAAGAAGTCTCAAAAAAAATCCGATGCGTGGAAATACATTCTGGTATCCGTTGTCAGCTCAATCCTCGGCGGAGCTATTCTGGCGACTATGCTTTTGGTTGTGGCACCGGCTATTCAGCCTGAACTGAAAAGCTTTTTCGGAGGAAATCCGCCGGATGGGAAACAGAATACTCAAACACCTGCCGGTGAGCTTAAAAGGGTGGAAATTGTCCAGACAGCCGAGTCTGCGGTTACAAGTGTGGCTGAAAAAGTAGGACCTTCGGTTGTGGGTATCAGAACTACTTATCAAAACACTAATGACTTGTTCGGAGTGCAATCCGAAGGCGGTGAAGGTTCAGGTATTATTATCAGTTCGGACGGATATATATTGACCAACCATCACGTAATAGAAAACGCAGTGAATGACAGGACACGAAAAGTTCAAGCCGGTGCTAAAATAGAAGTTTTTCTCCCCAATAAAATTGATAAGCCCTATGTTGCTGAAGTGAAGGGTTATGACTCCAAGACCGACCTCGCTGTCTTGAAAATAACCGAAAATAATCTAAATGCAATTGAGTTTGGCAATTCCGATACGCTGAAAATCGGTGAACCGGCCATAGCGATAGGAAATCCTGGTGGACTGGAGTATATGGGCTCCGTTACACAGGGTGTCATAAGCGGTTTAAACAGAACAGTCCAGCTTGATGGGGGCAGAAAAATAAAACTTGTACAGACCGACGCGGCTATAAATCCCGGAAACAGCGGAGGAGCCCTGGTTAATCTGAAAGGACAGCTCATCGGTGTAAACACCGTTAAGATGGTTGCTACAGGCTTTGAAGGACTTGGATTTGCTATTCCGGTTAATGATGCAAAGAGGATCTCAGATGAGCTTATAAAGAATACCTATATATCAAAGCCTTATTTGGGAATATCGGTTGATCAGAGATACACTGAAGATGTTGCAAAAGAAAATAAAATGCCAATGGGAGTATATGTAGCTGACGTCGAAATTCTCGGTGCTGCTGAAAAAGCAGGGATACAGGCCGGCGATGTCATTACAAAATTCAGCGGCAAATCTGTAAAATCCTATGCTGAGCTGGAAGACGAAAAGAATAAACATAAACCCGGCGATACCGTACAGGTAGAAATATACAGGGACGGAAAGACTAAAACCGTCCAGGTCAAACTGGGTGAAACAAAATAAAAACTGCTGTAATAATTTGCAACATAGAAAGGAGCCGTATACAAAACCAATTTAGTTTTGTATACGGCTCATTTTTTGAGGCTAAGGATATTATCATGTTAATCAGTGAAGTGTACCCTCTATTGACAACGTATTGTACATTGTCAATAGAGGGTATCTTAAAATAACCTAAATAAATAATAAATTACATAAAAAATGCTATTTATATTGCTAATATCAGTAAAAAACTTTAAAATTAATAATAGTAATATATACTGCACTTATACTAACCTGATGGAGGGATACATGAACTTTTTTAAGTATTATTCCCATATTGCCAAATATATGGTAGGAATAATCGCTATACCCTTGTTTCTGTATGGTATAACTGAAGGAGTCAAAAATATACTATATTTTAGCTTTTTTTTGGGAGTCATTATTCTACTGTTGGATTTGATTGATTTTGGTATATTGACCATAAGAAGAAATAATAAGGCAAAAAAGGTTATAAGTAAGTATACGGGTTTATATAATATACATAGACGGTTTTCATACCCGGTAAGTGAAAGAAATGCTCTGAAAACCTTCAAATTGCTGGTTGAAAAACAAAACGAACTTGAAGTTCTCAGAGTTACCTCTGAAAAATTCAATTCGACAATTGATATGGGCAATATAGTAGAATATCTTTTTGATGTTTTCAGAAAATTTACCGGTTGTGACAGATGTCTTATATGTATAAAGGATGTGGATTCGTCAGAAATTTTTTGCAAGTACGAACTGGGATGTGTTTTTAATGATGTAGGAAAAGCATTTACACCCGATTCTGTTGTAACAAAATGTTTTAATACAAATTCCATCGTGGTTAATTCAAATATTTTAATTAAAAAAAGGGGAATAAGTGGAGATAAGCTGGCTATCCCTCTGAGCATATCAAATGAGCAGCTGGGTGTAATCTTTATCGAAACTACTGTAAGAAATTCATTTAAAAAGGTTAATCTGTCATTTTTAATGAGTATTGCAAATTATGCAGCTGTCGCGATAAACAAATCCCAGCTGTTTAATGATGTTTATGCTCAAAAGCAGGAGATTGAAGCACTATATGAAGAAACGGCAGCTGTTAACGATGATCTGAATGACAACATAAATAATCTAAACATTACAAAAGAAGAACTTCGATTAAAGAATGAAGAGTTGCTGAAGTACTCGGAAAGTTTAAATACCGGATATATTCAGACCGTAATGTCATTGGTGAACGCCATTGAAGCCAAGGATTCATATACCAGCGGCCATTGTCAAAGAGTTATGGAAATCTCCTGTGAAATAGCTGCACATATGAATCTTGATGAGGATGTCATTCAGGATTTACGATATGCAGCAATTCTTCACGATATAGGTAAAATCGGCATTTCTGCATCAATCTTAAACAAAACCGACAAGCTTACAGATCAGGAATATGAAGAAATCAAAAAACATCCTCAGATTTCCTATAACATACTAAAGAATGTTGAGTTTTTAGGCAGAGGTTTAAGAGCTATCCTTGAGCATCATGAGAAATATAACGGCGGCGGCTATCCCAATAAATTAAAGGGTGAGGAAATAAGCTTATTGGGCAGAATATTATGTATAGCGGATGCTTTTGATGCCATGACCAGTGACAGAACTTACCGGAAAGGCATGTCCATGGAAGTAGCTATTAACGAGATAGAACGGTGTAAAGGGATACAGTTTGATCCTGAAATTTCGGATGTATTCATTAAAATGATAAGAGAATTAGTTTATTGAACCTGGAGGTAATAGTGAGATTTAACCATAAAAAACTTAAAGTTCTATTTGTTTCCGCCGAGGTTGATCCTTTCGCAAAAACAGGAGGTTTGGCAGATGTGGCAGGAGCATTGCCAAAAGAATTGTCATTGCTGGGCCATGACGTCAGGGTTGTAATGCCGCGGTACGGATTTATCAGTCAGGATATGAGTTATGTTTGTGATTTTCCTGTTGAAATGGGCAGCAGAAAAGAAACCTGTATTATTAAACAAGGTGGCTTTTCCGATAGTCAGGATAAAACAATACCTGTTTATTTTATTGAAAATCACCATTATTTTAACAGGGAGGGTATCTACTGTTATCATGATGACGGCCAAAGATTTATTTTAATGTGCAAGGCTGCACTGGAGATGCTCAAATATATTGATTTTAAACCGGATGTAATCCATTGCAATGATTGGCATACGGGACCTGTTTGTCTTTTGCTGAAGGAAAGGTATTGCAGTCAGCAATTATATAAGGATATTGCTACGGTTTATACCATTCATAATCTTGAGTACCAGGGCAATTTTGGTGCTGAAATAACGGAATACTTAAATCTGGAGACTGAATATTTCACTTCTGAAAAAGCGGAGTTTTATGGAATGTTCAGTTTTATGAAATGCGGGTTGGTCTATGCCGACATTATCAATACTGTAAGCAGGCAGTATGCCGAAGAAATACAAACCTCTGCCTACGGTGAAAGGCTGGAGGGTGTACTGGTTAAGAGAAGGAAGGAACTCTTTGGAATAGTAAACGGCATTTCTTATGAGGAGTTTAATCCAGAGAAGGATCAGTGTCTGAAAGTTAATTATAATATAAACAGTGCTGCTTTGAAAAAGGATAATAAAAACGCCTTGCAAAAGGAACTGGGCTTGAAAGAAACCACATCTCCGTTATTGGGTCTGGTTACAAGGCTGACAGGTCAAAAAGGTCTGGAACTGCTTATTGGCTGTATTGAAGAGGTTATTGAAAAGGATAATGTCCAGCTTGCAGTTTTGGGGTTGGGGGATGACTATTATTATAAGGCATTTTCCAGATTGCGGAACAAATATCCGGACAATGTTGCGGCAGTGTTTGAGTTTAATTCTGATCTGGCAAAAAGAATTTACTCTGCCAGTGATATGTTTTTAATGCCGTCAAGGTTTGAACCCTGCGGATTGGGACAGATAATAAGCCTGAGATATGGAACAATACCTGTAGTAAGGGCAACGGGCGGTTTAGCCGAAACAATATTAGATTATGATGACGATAATGAAAAGGGCAATGGGTTTTCATTTGCAGAGTTCTCGGTAAGAGCTTTCAGGGAAGCATTGCAAAGAGCAATTAATATATACAATGCAAAGCCTGATGTATGGAATAAACTTGTACGCCGGGCTCTTGGCTCTGATTTTTCCTGGAAGAAGCCGGGAGGAGAATATCTGGAACTATATGGACTTGCCCTTGAAAAAAAGAATAAAGAGGTAACTTCTGATGAATAAAAAAGAAAGAGTAATTGAAATATTAAAAATTTTTGATGAACTGTATCCTGAGGCTGAATGCTCACTTGAATACAAAGATCCGCTGCAGCTGCTCATATCAACACAGCTGGCCGCCCAGTGCACGGATGCAAGAGTAAATATTGTTACAAAAGACCTTTATAAAAAATACAGGTCGGCTGAGGATTTTGCAAATGCGGAGCAGTCTGAACTGGAACAGGATATTAAATCAACAGGTTTTTACAGAAACAAGGCAAAAAATATCATTGCCTGCTGTCAGCTGCTGGTAGAGAAATATGACGGCAAAATTCCCGATAATATGGAGGAGATGCTGCAGCTGCCGGGTGTCGGAAGAAAAACTGCAAATCTGGTATTATATGAGGTGTACGGTATTCCGGGCGTGGTGGTTGATACACATGCCAAAAGACTTTCAAATCGTATAGGACTGACCAAAAACCAGGAACCGGAAAAAATAGAATATGATTTGCAGAAAATCGTACCAAAGGAAAGATGGGCGGATTTTTGCCATAAACTTGTCTATCACGGACGGGAAGTTTGTAATGCAAGAAAGCCTGATTGTGAAAATTGCAGGATAAATAGTCTGTGTGATTACTGCAAGTCAATTACTATCGGCTGAAAGCCGGCAAAAAAGCAATATTCGCCTGATCGGCGAAGGCTGCTTTCAAACCTAATTGATTTTGGTAAGCATTAGCGTTAAAACTACTATTAAAGTGGGGATATTACATGCCAAATAAACCAAAGACAGCTAAAAAAGTTGAAATAAAAGAGAACTATAACCAGGAAGATCTTATATTTGCCCTGGACATCGGAACAAGGACAGTAGTAGGCATAGTCGGGTTTTATGAAAATGAGTATTTTAAAGTTATAGCGGCCGAAATATATGAACACAAGAGCCGGGCCATGCTTGACGGACAGATACATGATATTAACAAAGTGGCCGAGGTTGTAGGTGAAGTTAAGGGAAGACTTGAGACTGCGCTGGGCCTGAAATTGACAAAGGTTGCCATTGCAGCGGCGGGAAGAGTTTTGAAAACCAGCCAGACAAAACTGGAGTATGAAATTGAACAGGGCAGGGAAATAACTGCCGATATTGTGGGAAGTATGGAAGTTGATGCAATCCAAAACGCTCAGGTTCTGCTTGACAATGAACTCTCGGCCGACGAGAAAATACCTTTTTATTGTGTGGGCTACAGTGTTGTCAACTATTTTCTCAACGGTTATGTTATCTCTTCACTTATAGGACATAAAGGGAAAAAAATTGGGGTCGAGGTTTTAGCAACCTTTTTACCCCATGTGGTAGTAGACAGCCTTTATACCGTTATGGACAAGGTGGGGCTTAGAGTTGCCGGCCTTACACTGGAACCTATTGCCGCAATCAGTGTAACAATCCCCAAGGATCTGAGACTCCTTAATCTGGTGTTGGTGGATATCGGGGCAGGAACTTCGGATATAGCAATTACAAAGGATGGTTCAGTTGTTGCCTATGGCATGGTGCCTATTGCCGGTGATGAAATAACTGAAAAAATTGCACAGGAATACCTTGTAGATTTTAATGCTGCTGAGAAAATAAAAATATCAATAACATCCGGGGTTGAGTCTATTAAATATACCGATATTTTAGGCAATAAGAAGGAAGTCAATAACGTGCAGGCTATGGAGGCACTTCAGCCTGCAATAGAACTTCTTGCAAACAGCATAGCCGATAAAATACTTGATTTTAATCAGAAGGCGCCCAATGCAGTGTTCCTCATAGGCGGCGGAAGTCAAATTCCCGGACTTACAGGCAAAATTGCCGACAGGCTTGGCATTCATAGTGACAGAGTGGCTGTACGAGGCAGGGATGTTATTCATAATATTAAAACCAAACTGAAGAAATTGTCCGGACCTGAGTCAATAACACCCTTCGGAATAGCAATGATGGCTCATTCTTCAAAAGGACAGGATTTTTTATCAGTTACTGTAAATGGGGAAAAGATACAGCTTTTGAATTCCAAGAAGCTTACGGTTGCGGATGCTCTGATATTGGTGGGCTTTAACCCGGATAAACTTATCGGAAGGACAGGTAAGTCTTTAAAATTCAATTATAACGGAAAACCTGTGTTTATTAAGGGAGAGCATGGTATTGCAGCCGAGATTCTGGTAAATGATTCTACTGCAAGTCTTGATACAAATATTACTATCGGTGACAATATTACGGTCAAAGCTGCCGTAAACGGAAGAAATGCCGTCAAACAGCTAAAAGAATATATTATTAATCCGAATGGACTTAAAATAAGTCTTAATAATGACATTTTAAAACTTGCACCGCAGGTAATGGTTAACGGCGAAAATAAAAATCCGTATACCGACATAAATGACGGTGATGATGTAGCAATAAAAGAAATAGTAACCCTGGGACAGTTTGCGGCAGAATTTAATCTGGACGTGACAAATAATGTACTGACCCTCAATGGTGAGCAAAAAGAGATGGATTATACCCTGGCTGAAAACGACAGCATATCCTGTACAGCCAGAGACAAGGAGCCTCAAATTCCGGCGGGGGCAGCCGGGGAAAGCTTGAATCTGTCCGGGATAGCTATAGAAAATAATTTGAAGGACAAAGGTTTTGTTATTACTGTTAATGGTCAAAAAATCAAGTTGAATGAGGACAAGCAATACATATTCGTGGACGTCTTCAGTTACATAGATTTTGATTTGACTTCTCCCAAGGGAAATATAATATTAAAACTTAACGGAAAAGTTGCAAACTTTACCGACAGCATAATGCCGGGCGATATGATTGAGATTTACTGGGAGAAATTCAAGATTTAGCATTCTGAAATAAATGACTGCCGGGCAGCTCATGGAGGAACTATGAATAAGATACACAAATTTGAAAAGGTTTTAATTAACCTTGGTTGGGTATTTATTATATTGCTGATAACAGGCTATGTTCTCAGGGATATTTTTAATATTGAGTCTATCATATTAATTAAACCAGGCTTAATGCTAAATATCTCCATCATAATTTTATTTTTATTTAATGTCATAAAAACGGCTATTATAAACAGTTTAACCATGTATTCGGAAAAGTTATTTATAACATTAAGATATACGGAAGCTGTAATCTTAAATATTGTAACAATAAATTTTTATGGGGGAATTGAAGCTGCTATATTATTGATTCCTCTTATATTTTTGACACTTCACAGAGGTATTAAAGCCGGTTACATACTTTTAGCCTTCAGTGCGGTTTTAAAATTGGGTTATCTTATTGCTGACTTTATCTGGCTGAAAAACGCTGTAATTGACTACAGATTATTTACATATGATTTATTTAAAGTAATTTGTTTATATTTCGTACTTGCATCAATGATAAAAATAAGTTCGGCAGTCTATAACAGCAGTGTTCGGAATGAAATGGAGAATGCCAGGCTTGTTATTGAATTGGGTGAAAAATATGAGCAGCTTGAAGTAGCACAGGATGAAATCAAAAATCAATATGATAAGCTTATGGAAACCAATCGGAAGCTTGAAGACACCAACCGCCGGCTAACATCAAGCATTGCCGAATTTTATACTCTTCAGCAGATAAGTGAAGCTATAGGCTCTATTTTGGATATAAATGATCTTTTAAACTTTGTCAATGATGTAATCATCGGTGTCATGGGTGTTAATTACTCAACAATAGTTTTGCTTGATCATAAAAAGAACAGGCTTAAGGTTCAGTTTACCAACATCCGGAATAAAGAGGATCTGGCAGTTTTAAACGATAATATAAACTGTAAGTTATTGCTTGATATATTGGAAAACGGGAAACCCGTAATGGAAAACTCGGTAATACCTGAGAAATTTGATTTTATCAGAACCCGTAAAATCGGTTCTTTCATATGTTTGCCATTGAGTTCAAAGTCCAGAAAATTTGGACTGACTTTAATTGAGCACAAGAATATCAATACCTTTGACGAAGATAATCTCAGGCTTTTGACGACTATAGGAAAACAGGTCAGCATGGCTATAGAAAATGCCGAGCTGTATGCCAACCTGCAGGATATGGCCACTATAGACGGCCTTACAGGTGTGTACAACAGGGTTTATTTTCATCAGAAATTCGAGGAAGAGTTCAATGCAGCTAAAACTCTTGGCTATGATTTGACACTTGTTATTCTGGATATTGACAAATTCAAGAAATTTAATGATACATACGGACATCTGTTTGGAGATGTGGTTTTAAAGAGTGTTGCCCAGACAGTCAGGAATAATCTCAGGTCTACAGACACAATAGCAAGATTTGGCGGGGAAGAATTTGTTATTTTGCTGCCGCGGACTTCTATTGAGGAAGGTATTGAAAAAGTCGAAGACTTGCGCTTGAAAATAGAAAATAATATTATAAAGGACAATCTTATTTCGGTTTCGGTCACTGCAAGCTTTGGTATCTCATGCTTTCCTTACATTTCCGTCAACCAGATGGAACTCATCAGAGATGCAGACAATGCACTGTATAAGGCCAAGGAATGCGGGAGAAACTGCTTTAAAATCGCTGCACCTGCTGAAAAAGACAAGAATTAACTCTTGATTTTAAATGAATTAACCATCCTCCAGAACATGTCATAATCATTTTTCCCATAATCCTTTTCAGGCATATAATAACTGATCCTATAGAACTTGGAGCCTTTTGCAAGAAAGACCTCAAGGGACTTGTATTTTTCATTTGCACTGTCTACGGTATACTCCCAGAAATAACCGTTTAATCCATTTACTTTGATCTTATTTGAGGTAAAGTTTATAAACTCGGTCATGGCTGCTTCTTTTGACGCCTCCAGGAATTGTTCAAGTGACTGGGGCATACTCCAGACCTGTACAAAGCCGTAAAACTTCCTGTCTTCCTTATTTTGAAAATCTATGTGGTACAGAATTTCACTTCCGGGGAAACTTTGCTGATCCAGTTTGAAAATGGAAGGATAACTGAATTCAAAACCATCTTCCTGTGATTTAAATTCAATAAAATTTTTGTAGTTGGTATTGCTGGATTGTATATAAGGCGCAGAGTCCCTGTATTTTGAGTATACATTTTTAATACTGACAGTTGATGGGTAGGAAAGTGAAATATCACTGTTAATGCTTATGGTATATTGAACTTTACTGTTATATAGATGTCCTGCTCCGATTATCAATAGAACCCATAAGATGACAACTGTGATAACTATCAGTAATTTCCGTTTGTAATTTGAAATAATAATTATATTCATAATATCGCTCCATTTTCAGAATCAATACTTGTACTATATATATTTATTCGGCTTGTATAAAAATTAGACAGTAAAAATCAAAAGATTTTTCCAATAATATTCACGAAAATAAAAATACGGGAATATGATAAATAGTGAGGAGCCATATTGGGGGGAGTGTAATTGAAATGAAAATAGTAGTTGTCAAGGTGCCTAAATTTTTCGGAAACATATTAAAAAGGGTATTTAAGATAGGTTAATTACTTATGATGGATTGATAAGCTGTCATTACATCTTATAGACGAGATTTTTAAGCAACAAAAATAAAATCCTACTAAGCATATAAAGAAAAAAATAAAAAAGCGTAAAGACGCTTTTTTATTTTTAAAGAAATATTTAACGTAATAAAATTAGATAGCTCTGGTAACTTTGTTTGAACGAAGACACCTTGTGCATATGTTAATTGATTTTGGTGTGCCATTATCAATTATCTTTATTTTTCTTACATTAGGTTTC
>JAEVZU010000043.1 GCA_023392075.1 Bacillota bacterium
TGGAGTTGAAAGCTTTGCAGGCTCAGATAAATCCACACTTTTTATACAACACTCTGGACCTTATAAACTGGATGTCCATAAAATATAATGCTCCTAAAATAGGTGAAGTAATTACCTCACTTTCAAAGTTTTACAGATTAAGCCTGAGCAAGGGTGAGGACGTAGTTCCCATAAAGAATGAAATTGATCAGGTGAATGCATATGTTCAAATACAAAATATGAGATTTGATAATGAAATCAGCTTAGTTATAGATATACCCGAGGAGCTTTTCGAATATAAAATCTTAAAGATTACGCTCCAGCCGCTGATCGAGAACTCCATCCTTCACGGTATTTTTGAAAAGGAAAGTGAATCAGGAACAATAAAAATCGGCGGTTTGCTGAAGGATGATAAAATTTCAATTTATGTTGAAGATGATGGCGTAGGTATTCCGGAAGAAAAACTTGAAAATCTGCTGAAATGTGTTGACACAAAAGATCTTCATGGCTACGGTGTAAGAAATATACACGAACGGCTGCAGCTCAAATATGGCAGCGAATGTGGCCTGTTTTACACAAGTACTGTGGGAACCGGTACTGTTGTTGAAGTAAGAATTCCTGCCGAAAAACTGTAATATAACTTTGTGGTTTACATTAATTACCTTTTTGCTGATAGTGGTCTTTTCAAATTGGAAAGGCGTATTCTCCAATAACTGAAGAATACGCCGATTAAAAATAACAGAATTCGATTACTTTAAAATTTCAAAATACATGGTGCCTTCTCCTTTAAATATAAATATTTTTTCTCCGCAAAGTGCTTTTTCCCGGGTACCGTCAGGATTAAGCGGATAAATTTTTACACTGTTCCGGATTTCCAATTTACCTTCCAGAGAATCTATTGATACCGGTCCATGGCCATCCTCCAACATGATACGGCCATCTTCCGACCGGTCATACTTTACTCCAAGATTTCCGCACCACCCAAGCGCGATCAGGAGTAAATGCTCTGATTTGTCGGTATCCCTGCCGTCAAGCGCAAGAAGAGATAGAGTCATCTTGTCATTTGCTATATCAAAGCAGTATTCTCCCAGTTCAGTTCTTCCCTTTATATTTCCCGAAACTGTTTTTACCCGGGGTGCATTTATACGGAAGATACCATTTTCAAAATCAAAGGTTAACTCCCCTGTATCCGAAACAAGTTCTCCAGCATTGACCAAGCCCTGTCCCTCATCCAGCAACCCCCACTTTTTCATGGCTTTATCCAATATGCAGGAATAATTTTTATAATCTTCATCAATCCAATCGCCCTGATCAAGTACTTCAAAGTTCTCTCCGGCCTTGCGATGCAAGTCCAGGAACCTGTCCAAAGCCCTGTATTTCTGCGCTCCGTCCGCATAAGGACTTCTGGAGTAAATCAGTCCGTGCCTTGCAGCAGTATAGTCACCGACAGGTGTATTGCCGCTGGAGAGTACTGCGTCAGCAGCTCCGGAATACTTCAAACCTATGAAACCTGCAGCTATTTGGGAAACATAGCTTGCATACCCATAAGGCGCAATCCAGTTTCGCGGTACAGCAAATAAATCCCGTTCGGAGTAGCATACTTCCAACCGGTTACGCCCCGGTTCTACCAGCATTCGCTGGAATATATACGAACAAAGGCCCACCTGTCCCCACGTGGCGGGATCGTTGTACAGGTTGAAGGGCCCATCCAGCTTGTAATCGTCATACTTTTCCATACTGTCGGCATGGTGGTATGCATAAAGTACCATTCCGTCCCAATCCTGCAGACATGCATAGGCGGCAACCATCGGCAGTGCGTCGCTTCTGAAATCCGTGCCATAAAGGCTATTCCATTCACAGGCCATAAATGGCTTACCTGCAACCCGGTCATGGTTAAGCCTTGTAACCAGGTTAAGCTTAAAAGGACTGCCAACAACGGTTTTCCGCGGATCGTTTTCAACCATATTAATATCGTGATATACCGGACTTCCGCTTTTAGTGGTATCCGGATGATTCCAGTACCCATTGTTCATATTGACATCGGTATAGCGGTCCAGACTATATATATCTGCCGCACCCTGAGCATGATTTGTGATATTTATCGGACACTTTGTACCCAGGCTGATCAGATGGTCTCTCATCTCTTTGGAAAAATCAAGCTGGATTCCTGTAAGAAACTCAGTATAGTCGGCATACCTGGCCGGAGATCCCATTCCTCTGTAGTTTGCTTTCCAATCACAATACATCTGAGTTCCCTCAAGATGAGGCAGCCTTCTGACAGTTCCCAGCTCCGGATCTTCATCCTCGAGAAGACACCGTGTCCCGTCCTCCTTTGTCCACACAGCGTCTAAAGCTTTTCGTGAACCGTATTTAGCCAGGAGATAATGATTAAACCTCCAATCAAGCTCCTTTCTGTATGAAGGGAGTCCTGTTTCATCCCTTCCCTCGTACCAGAATATACCATCTTCATTCATCACCTGTATAACTGCTACGGCGGCATCATCAATATAACGCAGTCCCGTATATGGATTCAAATGAGTGAGATAATTCGTTGCATATTCCTTCTGAAGTTCAATCAAGCGACGGTTAAATACATTAACCTGTTTAAAATATTTCATCATATTATCAGGATAATCAAGTCCGTCATCAGGCATAAAGCTTCTGTAGCAGAATAGATCTAACTGCAGATATATTCCTCGCTGCTTAAGGCAATAAAACAGATAGTCTAACCTGTCCCAGTGTTCAGGGTCCAAATTTCTTGAATTCCCTTTTGAATAATCTATCAGAAGATGTCCTTCCGCCCAGGCCTGGGAATCCTCTGCATGGAGCCTCACAAAATTGACACCTGCCTTTGCAAGCCTCTCAGCTATTATTTCTGCGTCCTGCCTGGAAGAGCACAGGTTGCCGAAGGGTATATTAAAACCATAAAAACGTATACGTTTGTCTCCCGCATAAAAGTGCCCGTCCTTAGTCCTGATAAACCCGTACTTTCCGGCAGGTGATTCCAGTAAAAAGCTGAAATCGAGAGCTCCACCAAACATTTTATCCTTTTTGAATAAAAACGGCTGTTTCATTGTTTGTTCCCCTTTCGTACGATATATTACTATACTTTCGGTTGTTTAAAATGACACCTCAAATACCGGTTGTGCCTTAACACTGAAGATTTCTGCAACAGCCTCATCATATACTTCGGATCTGGCTGCCATTGGCGAATCACTGTTTACACGGCATCCGGTTTTTAATGGAGAAATGTATATATCAATTTCATACTCTATAAGTTCTTTTTGGAATTCCTTCAAACCAATTTGCCAGGAATTATTGTTGCAAAAATTATCGTGTATGAGCTTCCCGTTGATGAATGCATACCCGATATCCCCGGAATAATCAATATTGAGCATTACATTCTTAAGACCTTCAAAACTGTCATTTGCCAAACTTATGGAGGCCCTGTTGCTGCTTATATTTTTTACACTGACGGGTATTTCTTTAAATCTTTTCTCCATTTCCCAGGATGTAAAGACACCCTTTTTCCCGGTGGGTTTCAACTCCAGTCCGGTTACCGGGATATCCTTATTGAAAGCCGGAAATACATCAAAGTTAATCTTTCCGTTACCGGTCCATTCTAATTTTAGAGTTTTACCATCACATATTACTGCCGCGTTGGATAATATCACCATATCTCTTCCGTTCAAATTTACTTTCCAGAAATCCAGGCTTTGTTCATGGGTTAACGTAACCACGGTCAGCTTATTCCCGCCAGTTCCCATAATACTGAATGTCCTGTTTTGGTGCTTATCTGCTTTTATAACAAGTCTTTCATCTTTTATTTCAGATTGGTTTTCTGTTTTTGAGAGTCCGGAAATATTGGCGGTGTCAAAACAATACTCTGCCTCCATACCCTGGGGTTCAAAGAAAAAACAGACCGTCTCCTGCCCGGTCTGAATTCCGGTTATCATCTGCGCTGTAGAATATTTTAAAGTTATACCCCCCAGATCAAGGTTAAAGGGCAGTATACAGCTGGTTCCTGCAGCAAGCTTAAGACCGCCGTTTCCAGGTATTCTCAGTGTTTCATCCTTAAGCCGGAGTCCCACCGATATATCTTTATGGTCTTTCATGTCCCAATGGTCCTGAAAGTTGTTCATAAACAGGAAACCTGAACCGTTACCTGTGCGGACGGCATATCTCAGCGTTTCGTTATCCTGAGGTATTATATCGGCCGCCCCCTGGGGAAGTATAGTCTTCATGGGACACAACAGTTTTTCATATGAATTGAGGAAATAATGAATCCTTTTCAGTCTTTTGAAGGATTCTCCTGTCAGGCCGAACTCACCCACCGGGGCCTGGTAATCATAGGATTTCTTTGGCCATATGTGTTCGTTTAGATAGATGCCGCCTTTTGCAGCCGGATTTGTACCTCCGCAGAACATATAGTATCCTATCATGTTGCAGCCGCCGGCTATTTTTATTATGGCCATTGCGTCAACGCTTTCGGGGGGTACTGTAAATCTATAGCCGTATGCTGCCTGCATGCCGCCTCCCATTTCACAACAGGCATAGGGATAAGCCTCGGCATCATAATTCGGATCATAGTTCCTGCAGGGAAACTGATTATTGTGGTAATCCTCAAAAATATATTCCTCGGTAGCAGGATGTTCTTTTATATCATCAAAAAACAGCCACGGTCTGTAGGCATATCCTCCCCATAAGGCCAGAACCTCACCTTCAGGAGCGGAAGCTTTACCCCATCCCGTGCATGTATATATGGGTGCGACAAGACCGGCCTCGGCAGCTAGTTCCTTCAGCTTGAGAATATGTGAATCCCCGTCCCTCCCCGCAGGAATCCACTCATTGCTGATGCCCACTGAAAACTCCCAGGCGGCTGCCGAATGCATATATTCATTTTCCAGCTGTACGCCTATTACAGGACCTCCATCCTTATACATAAGGCCTGCTGCCTGTTTGCCTATCTCACCGTATAATCTTTTTACATAAAACAAATAACCCGGGTCATTGGAACGCACCTCAAAGGGTCCGCCGTACAGCCAGTCGGGCAGAGCTCCGTTTCTGACTTCTCCATGTCCGAAAGG
>JAEVZU010000088.1 GCA_023392075.1 Bacillota bacterium
CAAATTAATATTTGAAAAATTTAATTAGCTCATTAAAATTGCTGACTTTTTTCTAGTTTCTGTCCAAGTTTCAAATTTAACTTTGAAACTTGCGAAACCAGGTTGTAAAGTTCGCAAGTTACTCAATCCGAAATATTTCTATTTCGAGAAAAACAGCATTGCTGTTTTTCATAAGAACTTTAATAGCAAAGCTATTGAAGTTCTTTGGAATTTTTAAAGAGTCCTTACAATGTATATCTACGATATACATATACATTTGCATGTATTTGTCACTGTTTACTTTTCAAAGTCCATTTCAAGATGTTACATACTTCGTATTACTGCGTCAGATTTCATATTCTGCGCTGCTCACTTATCGCATAAGCTCTGCTGCTCGAAATTCATCTTCCTTGTACTACTCGCATTTATCATCTTGAACCTTAAAAGTATTATTGCTGTTGACTTTCAAGGTTTACCGTTCACTCACCGCGACGGCTTTATCATGTTACCACGTTGCTATCATTATGTCAACACTTTTTTCAAAGAATTTTTATAGTGAAAACTTATAAATTTTCTTTCAGTTTTTGGTAACCAGCCTACCTTTATCAGGTAACATCATGCCGCCAACTACACTGTTTTAAGCGTTGCCGTCCGTGACAGCTTGGTTAGTATATCACCAACTATCCTGCAGTATCAACAGAGGTATTCTTCGTATTTCGCCTTTATTTTAATTCATATGCCTTATACTCAAGTATGCATATAAATTTCTTATGTTTAGTCCGGTATGCTCATGTTCAGAAAATATCTTAATAAAATTTATCCCCCTATTGAAAAATCTATGATAAAGCATGGCAGATATCACTTCCTTGAGATATGAAAATAACGTTGTACAAAAGAGCTTGTCCTATACATGCAGATAACATAATAACAGAAAGAGTCCTGAGTTTTTATCCTCATGACTCCTATAGAAATCAGTATAATTAATATAATCAATTAATGAATAGCAATATAACTTGATAAGCGGGTTAGAACCGTGACAGTAATTATTGCTTGCCCCAGTTTTCAAGCAGATATTTCTCTGCTTCTGTACACCACAAGCCTCTATTTTTCTTAGTCATTTCTGCAAGTTTTGCAAAGTGAGGATTGGTTTTCCCCTTTAGTTCAAACTCATCAATTGCTGTCAGTTCCATATAAATATTTGTATAAATGAGCTTCTTTCCGGCAGGTGCTTCCGGAAGTCTTAATGTAGCTTCCGCCGCACTGTCCAATCCGCCGACATGAGTGACCATGACCGCCGGATCTATCTGGTTCCTTTCAGTCATTCTCAGAGATTCTATCATATCATTGGTATTCCCGCCGGTAGTTCCTACTATATGGGATGAATTATAATGCACGTTATAGAAATTGATCAGGGCAGAAAAATTTACATCCGTCGGTCCTGCAAAAAAGTTAAGACAGCCATCCCGTCCGAGTATCCTGTCCCCCTGTTCCACAACAGGCTTGACTGGTGCATATACAAACACATCATCAAAGCCAGTTCCGCCGGTCAGGTTTCTGAGATATCCGGAAACATCCTCAATATTACGCGTATTGACAAATATCAGGTCAATTCCAAGCTTTTTGGCTTCCTCTGCAGGAAATATAACTTCCGCTCTTTTCAGTCTTTGTTCATCAACATCTGAAACTACTATCATTCCGGGTTTTCTGTCGCAGTGAAGCGCATAATCAACAGCTCCCAGCCCCATGGGGCCCGCTCCCGCCAGTATGGCAAGCTTTCCTCCCTCAGCAATACCCATCCTGTGTTCATAACTTCCCATGGATGTATGATAACTTGCATGATATGCACCGATGATACACGACATAGGCTCGGCAAGAGAAGCATTATAGTATCCGTCTCCCTCGTATGGCAGCAGGCAGCCCAGCTCCATAACCTCCTGCGGCATGATGACATATGTTGCTGCTCCGCCGCAGTAACGGTACGAATAACCCGGTGAATCCATGCTTCCTTTATAATTCAGTGCAGGCTGCATGGAAAATTTCTGCCCCGGCTTGAACTGGTCCCTCCACTTGGCACCTACCTCCACTATATTGCCTGCCATTTCATGTCCGATAATAACAGGATTTTCTGCTACATCCTTTGGAACCCTTTTATGATCGGTTCCCAAAATAGCAGCTTTGTAAGTGGACATGCATATGCTGTCCGATATAACCTGAACAAGAATTTCATCCTGCTTTATTTCTGGCAGGTCAAACTCTTCCATTCTCAAATCATTTTTACCATATAGTCTGACTGCTCTTGTTCTCATTGTTCAGCCACCCCTTTTACTTATTTACTTATTTGCTTTTACGTATATACTCAAATTCTACTTCTTTTTCCAATTCCCTTATTATCTCAAAATCCGCAGGCTGGCTCCCTGAAGTCATAACATTTGCGGTCGCGGAAGCTACCGCAAGCAGGACTGACTTTTCAAAGCCGTATCCCATATCCAGCGAGTAAGTTAATGCGGCAACCATGGAGTCCCCGGCACCAACAGTACTTTTAACCTCCACATCAATGCCGTTTGCAAACAGCGAACATTCTTTATTGAGGAAAATAGCCCCTTTTGCTCCTAAAGAGACGGCAACAAACTCTACTCCGTACATATCGATAAGTTTTCTCGCATGGGACTCGGCCTCAGGAACACCTTCTATTTTCTCCCCGAAAAAGCTTTCAAGTTCATGAATATTGGGCTTGACCATATAAGGCCCTGCCTCTATTCCATACTTTAATAATTCACCGTCGGCATCCAGAATTGTTTTTGCCCCTGTTTCCCTTGCAGCTCTGATCCATTTGCCATAAACGACCTTGTCAACATTTGCAGGAACACTTCCTGAAAAAACTACTACCGAATCCTTCTTTATAATACCGAATATCATTTTTTCAAATGCCGTAATTTCTTCCACAGTTAGCTGTGGTCCGGGTTCATTGATATCCGTATTGGTTTTTCTTTTACTGTCAACTACTTTAAGATTTGTCCTTGTTTCACCTTCAATATAAAGAAACTTGTTTTCTATCCCCATACCATTCAAACAGTCTTTTATGAAATTGCCTGTGTTTCCTCCAAGTATTCCGGCTGAACAGCTTTCTCCGCCCAAACTCTTTATCACCTTGGAAACATTTATACCTTTTCCTCCGGCATCCAATCTCACAGAAGCCACCCTGTTTACAGTCCCCACTTCAAAATCCTGTATCTCAACAGTCTTGTCAACTGCCGGATTCAGAGTAATCGTTA
>JAEVZU010000179.1 GCA_023392075.1 Bacillota bacterium
AAATACATCCGACAAGTATCTTGCTGATCTTACCTGACATTGGCTCCTCCTATAATTCGCTTCCGAAGTTAGCTGCCGGGCTCGGGCAATAGGACCTCCCTACCATTTGCATGGACTCACCCCAAAATTTTGGTTCCTCCGTACCTCTCTCGAGGATTCAGCTTTAATTGACAAATAAAATCCGGTTAACTAAATATGTTATAATTTAGTTACATTTCATTTATTTGTTCCTTGAACATTATATTCAATTTGTAACAGTTTGTCAAACTTTTTGAAATAAAACAGCAATTTTTTAGTAATATTTTTGTAATATCTTTCACATTATAGTAATTTACACATAATATGAACATTTTCATTAAAATTTATATCATCCTTGTTTGATATCTCATTACAATCATTGAATCCGCACTTTGTCCAAAAATTTATACCTGACATATTGCTTTTATATACCGAGAGGTATATTTTTTTAGTAAGGCAGACACGCTTTAAATAATCCTGGAGCAAACCAACTACCCTTATACCGTACCCCTTGCGCTGATAAGGTGTGTCTATGATCATAGAGTTTATCCACACCACATTGTCCCTGTTCATAGTTAATCCTTTTATCAGTCCGATGGTTTCTCCGGAATTAAAACGTATATCCAAAAAGAAAATATTGTCTCTTTGGATAAACTGAGAAATATTATATGCAAATTGATTATATTCTATAGACTGAAAAAAACCGGTAGCATATTTAAAGTCGTCTGAGTTCCTGTAAATTGAATATATCTTCTGTATACTTGTTTTATCAATATTCGTTATATTGAAAAAATCATCCTTAATATGAATATTCAGCATATTATTCACCTGATTTACCCGATAAAATTCAAATTTTATCATAATGTAATTCTTTATAGGATTATACCAAACATTTTGAAGATAACAAAATTTAAATTTATAAACCCAGGAAATATTTGACATTCTTTTTAATATTTAATATATTTATTCTAAATTAAATTTTCAGACGGAGAAAATATTATGTGTGGTAATTTGGAGAGTTTTGACAAGCAATTATTTGAATGCTGCGTTATAATGGTATCCTTATTATTAAAGCAATACAAAAATAAAATGATCGATATAACTGATTTCAAATGCCATACGGCAAATAAAATCAGATATATCCACGAAAACATAGAATGCGAAACGAATATTGCGAAGAAAAAAAATATAGAAAATTTATTAAATGAGTGTAATTCAATTAATGTACACAACTAGTCCCGTTTGTAAAATTTAAGAATAAGACTGTCTATTCGTTTGCTGATTCTGAGAATGTCATGCTTTGCCCAAGGCTCATTTTCCAAGAGATCATAAAGTTCCTCTTTCAGACATTCTACTTCTTTGTTAAGCATAAAGTATTTGTTTTCCATAATTATCCCCATTCTTTTCTTTTGTAAGATGATCCGTTTTGCATAATATTACCATTAATTTTGTAAAAAGTAAATATAAAAAATCCATAAATGTAATATTTTTGTATATTTTTTCCTTACCCTCTATTGATAATGTATAACATTGTCAATAGAGGGTAGTAGTGCATAATAAAGTATTTGAAAAAAATTTTTAAATATACTTTACAATTTTTATAAAAAAGTTTATATTGATATCAAATAGTTTGAATTTCAAAGTAAAAATATTGAGGTGCTATAATGAATTCTCAAAACGGAAATGAATTATTGATTGTTGACCAACTTTTCAGGAAGCTGTTTGATAAATATTATAAGCTGGAAAGCAAGAAATTTTTTAGTAAAAGCCTTGAAGATCTGACTGTAATTGAAATCAACACCATACTTGTTATCGGTCATGGTTCTGAAAATAAAAAGATGTCTGAAATCGCCAACACTTTGGGAGTTACCTTCGGCACCCCTACTGTTACTATTGACAGACTGATTAAAAAAGGTTACGTGATAAGGCAGCGTGATGAAGAAGACAGACGTCAGGTTTTTATATCCTTATCAGAGACTGGAGTGAGCGTATTTGAATCAATTGTTCAATTGAGGAATAAAATTGCCGAAAAAATCTTTGGTATACTTGACCCTTCAGAAAGGAAAGCATTAATTGATATTCTCTCCAATCTGAACTCTCATTTTGATAATGTTTTCAGTTAATAAAATTTTTTGTCAAATTACTTTGAATTTCAAATTATTTTAAATTGCAATATTATAGGAGGTGAAGTATTTTTAACTATTAACAAACAATATATGGAGGTAATTTATGCAAAAGTTAAAAAAATATAAAATCATAGCTGTAATCATAGCAGTTATCATAATTCCGCTGGTATACAGCTTCTTCTATCTTGATGCCTTCTGGGATCCATACAGCAAGCTGGATTACCTTCCCGTCGCAGTTGTAAACCAGGATTCCGGAGCAACCATAAACGGCAAGGAAAAAAACCTTGGCAAGGAAATACTGGATAAGCTGGAAAGTGATAAAAACCTTAAGTGGGTTATTACAGATGAAACCGATGCCCGGGAGGGTCTGAACAACAGAAAATATTATGCATCAATCTACATACCTGCTGATTTTTCCAAAAGCATATCAACGGCAGGTGATGCTGAAAAAATAAAAGGCGGCCTGAAATACAATGTCAATGAGAAGAGAAACTATCTGGCAAGCCAGGTGTTGAGCAGAGTTACACTTCAGTTCAAAGATGAAATCTCAAAAGAAATATCTCAGGAAATTGTCGGCACTATTGTAGATCAAATAAAGGATCTACCGTCAAGCCTTCACGAACTTGATGCCGGACTTAAGGAACTTAACAGCGGCGCTGACACCATTTATGAAAAAACAGGAGAATTGCTGGACGGTCAAAAAAAGTTTAATACCGGCATGAAATCTTTAAATGACGGACTGCAGGATGCAGCAAATGGAGCCTCCCAATTATCCGCAGGCGCCGGAAAACTTAATGCAGGAGCGCTACAGTTCTATCAAACACTGTCAGGTGGTACCGAAAAAGTATCCCAGCTTGCAAATGGAGCTTCACAGGTAGCTTCGGGTTTATCTTCCGTCAGTGATAACCTTTCAAAAATCAATTCCGGAACTGGTGAGCTCTCCCGGTCAACTGAAAAGCTCAGTCAGGGTATGACTTCCTATAATAATAACATGCAGGTTTTCACTGCAGGGCTTAATTCATATATTGAGTCGGTAAATAAGGCCGCTGATGCCCAGACTGATATGGCTGTATTGATTGCTCAATATACAAAGGCACATCCGGAAGCACTGAAGGACCAGAACATTCAAACGCTACTTAAAACCCTTCAAGCATCCCAGTCGGTTCCCGAGCAGGTAAAAAAGGCCGGAGAGACCCTGAACACTTCCGGAAAAGCCCTGGCGTCCGGAGCCTCACAGATGACTCAGGGAACTGCCGATTTAAATACAGGAATAAATACTGTTTCCATCAACCTGAATCTTGTTGCTTCGGGAACCGACAAAATCAATACTACCTACGGTCAGATTAACAATGGTATAAACAATATTGCAGACAGTATAAAAACCGCCTCGGAAAAATCAAAGGCGCTTTATGAAGGAACCATACAGTTAAAAGCAGGTTCAAGCGGACTGGCTGCCGGCATTTTAAAGGCAGCGGAAGGCAGCGGTCAGCTGAACGGCAGCACTGAAAAACTATACGATGGAGAAAAAAAGCTTTACGACGGAATGAAAGAATTGAGTTCAGGCATATCAAAAGCCGGCCGGGGAGTCTCCGATTCCCTTCTTGATGCCGACAGCCGGCTCAACGGTACAGACGGCTTAAAGGAATACATTTCAGAACCCGTAGAATTAAACGAGCAGAGAATAAACAGTATTCCGGATTACGGAACGGCTTTTACCCCCTACTTTGTTTCACTTTCGCTGTGGGTCGGAGCATTAATGATGTTCTTTGCCATATATCTTGACCCTGAAGTTAAATTCCGCAGGGTGAGCACAAACTCAAAGGGGTTCCTCCGTTTTGCCGGCTACACACTGATTGGAACGGCACAGGCATTGGTTCTTGATATTGCAATATTAAACGGCCTGCATCTGCAGGTTAAAAATACAGGGCTTTTTATTCTTGTCAGCATAATAATCGCTTTGGCCTTTACTTCCATAATGAGATTTTTACTGGTTCAGCTCAGAGATGTAGGAAAATTTATAGCAATTCTGCTTTTAATCCTGCAATTGACATCCTGCGGAGGAACCTTCCCTATGGAACTTGTTCCGGATTTCTTCAATACTATTAATCCGTGCATGCCTATGACCTATTCTGTAAATGCATTAAAAGAGGTAATCTCAGGTATTGACTATGGGTACCTTGCTCAAAACCTGGTTGTCCTCGGCGGCATCGCATTGGTTTTCCTGGTATTGAACCTGGTGGTTTCAAAATTGAGACTTGGAAAGGTCCTGGCCGATACCAAGGAATTTGACAGTACGGACTGCTCGGACAGAGATATACCTGATAACTCATGTGCTGAAGTGTGAAGTCTTTTTCCCAAAAAGCAAGAGTCCTCCTTTTATGAGAGAACTCTTGTTTTTTGCTTTTTGTTGCTTTGATTTTTTTTATTAAGCGTTAGCTCCTGTAACAACTCTGTTGTTATATATAAGAACTAAACTGTTGTAGTTCTTTATAAATTTTGCAAGTGCAATCAACGGTCCCAGACCGATCAGGAATGCACCAAGGATTATCCACAGCAGATATGACGAACCCTTCTCCTTTACAGCTACTCCCTTTGCCATTCCGGTATCGTATAATTTCTGCCCCTGCTGATAATACCATATCAACGGATATATACCTCCTGTGAACATGTAAAGTACAAGTGCCAAGCCCGGGCTTGTTTCCGCACTTTCGGCTGCTGTTAATGTATTGATGTCTTTAGTCATCTTAAAGACAAACACCAATCCATATATTCCGAAAGTTATAATGCAAAGCCCGATGTAACCCCAAAAAGAACGTTGCTTTAACATAATAAAACCTCCATAAAAATTTTTATATAGTTATAATTGCTATAACCCAATGACAAATATCGATCTAATTTTACATTTTCTGCAGGCATTACTTTGAAATTATATTTTAAGACGAATATTGGAGTCAATAGGAATATGTATTCAAATAAGTACCTATCGGTACTATATCTCTTTCAAAAATTATTTTTTTATACGTGTAAAAATTAAAGGATATTCTATAAATTTAGAGAATGTATAATATGGGACAATTTTTGATATTATAACAAGCCATTATCACCGATCAATAATTTTTTTTATAAATAAATGAAATATAATAAATAAATTATGAAAGGGTGTGTGTTTAATGTCTGGTCTAAGTAATGCAACAAGCTTTGAAACTTTTGGAATCTGGTGTGTATTGTTGATTGCCGTTCTGGGATTGGGTTATGCACTGATGCTTCGCCGTCAGGTTTTAAAGTATGACAAGGGTACCGAAAAAATGCAGGAAGTGTGGGGCTCCATCAAAGGCGGTGCCGATGCCTATCTTCGCCGGCAGTTAAAATCAATCGTTCCTCTCATTGCAGTACTTACTGTTCTTCTGTTCTTTTCAGTCTACATTGTTCCTCCCAGTGATGAGGCAACAAAAAGGTTTTCAAATTTAAGTTCCGATCAAGTTAAAATTATAATCGGCTTTGCAAGAGCTATCGCTTTTATTATGGGTGCGACCTTCTCGTTACTTGTGGGCCAATTCGGTATGAGAATGGCTGTGGAAGGCAATGTTCGTGTTGCCTCTGCTTCCAGAAGAAGTTTCGGAGAAGCCTTAAAAATAGCTTATAGAACCGGTACAATTACAGGAATGCTCACAGACGGTCTGGGCTTACTTGGCGGAACACTGATTTTCATCATTCTTGGAATAGCTGCTCCTGATGCACTGCTGGGCTTTGGTTTCGGAGGAACACTGCTGGCATTGTTTATGAGAGTCGGCGGCGGTATTTATACAAAAGCAGCCGATGTGGGTGCTGACCTGGTCGGTAAAGTGGAAGCCGGAATTCCTGAGGATGACCCGAGAAATGCCGCGGTTATAGCTGATCTGGTCGGTGACAATGTAGGTGACTGTGCCGGAATGGCAGCAGATATTTTCGAGTCCTACGAAGTTACTATCGTATCAGGTTTGATTTTAGGACTTTCCTTATACTCGGTTACAGGAGAACTCAAATGGATAATCTTCCCTCTGCTGGTCAGAGGAATCGGAGTACTTTCTTCAATAATAGGAACTTATCTTGTAAAAGGTTCTAAAAAGGGTGATGCCCTTAATTCCATAAACAAAGGTTTTTATACCTCCGCAGCAATAAGTCTGGCCGCCTTTGCCTTGCTGGCTGCCTTCTATATGAATGAATGGCGGGCCTTCCTTTGCGTCGGTGTGGGTATTTTGCTGGCTGTGGCACTGGATGAGGTTACGAAGCATTTTACAGATACATCCCACAGACCTGTCAAGGAAATAGCAGGTGCTTCAAAAACCGGTTCGGCTACGCTTATCCTCCGCGGACTTGCAGAAGGTTTTGAAAGCGCGGTTTGGCAGACAATTGTAATTGCAGTTACCATATTGAGCTCAATTCTTATTTTCTGGGGGCAGGATGTTCATTATGTATTGTATGGAGTTGCAATGACAGGTATAGGCATGCTCACCCTTACCGGAAACAATGTAGCTATGGACTCCTTCGGTCCTATTGCCGATAATGCAAATGGTATCGGTGAACTTGCAGGACTGGACAAGGATGCAAGAAAGGTTATGGATAGCCTTGACGCTACCGGTAATACAACAAAGGCTATTACCAAAGGTGTTGCAATCGGCTCGGCAGTTATTGCCGCCGTTTCACTGTTCGGTTCCTTCCTTACCGATGTCTCAAAGATCCAGGTCGGTATGGGTGTTGAAAATACTATTTTTGATACAGGTATAAGAGTATCCAGTCCGACTGTTTTCATCGGTATGCTGATTGGTGCCTGTATCCCGTGGCTCTTCTCCTCCCTCATAATCAATTCGGTTACAAGGGCAGCCTCGCTCATAGTCAATGAGGTCAGACGGCAGTTTAAGATTCCAGGACTGCTCCAGGGCAAGGTAAAACCTGATTATCAAAAGGCTGTTGATATATGTACCGTTGCAGCTCAAAGAGAATTGCTGGGGCTGGCTATTATCGCGGTGGTATCTCCATTATTAGTAGGTATCCTTCTTGGTGTTGAAGCTTTGGGAGGTTTCCTTGCAGGTGTAATTATTTCAGGCCAGCTGCTTGCAGTCTTCATGGCCAACTCCGGTGGAGCATGGGACAATGCAAAGAAAACCATAGAAGACGGTGCTCACGGCGGAAAGGGTTCCGAGTGTCATAAAGCCGCCGTAGTCGGAGATACCGTAGGCGATCCTTTGAAGGATACCGCAGGTCCGGCACTTAATCCCATGATCAAGGTTATCAACCTTGTTTCCCTATTAGCTGCACCTGTACTTATACAGTACAAAAATACTGATCCGGGTATGCTGGCTGCACTGGGAGTCTGTGCCATATTGATAGTAGGCGCAATCGTTTATTCGAAAAAAGGCGGTTTCAAGAAAACAAAAGCTGCCGACAGCGAAAACATGGCCGCTTAACTATATAAGAAGAGCTTATGAAAGGCCAAGGCTTTTAACCGTAATTGACTTTGGTATCTGAAATTTTCTCAAAGGGCCAATCACTTTAATAGGTGGTAGGCTCTTTGTTCATTTTTAAGGTATTTAGTACCTTTCAGGAAGGAACATCCTGTATTAAATTCAATTAATTATCCTAAACTAGCAATAAAAGAATCAGCAATGTTTTATCGGGCTTATCCGGCTCACGGTAAGCCGTAAATACACATTTGCAATATATTTTGTGAGCCAGAAAGGCAATGACGAATCTATGAGAAATAAAAGAAGAAACGACGGTTATGTTTCACAAAGAATAAACAATATTATTAACAGTATACCAAACAATCCGTTTATAGGTTTCAGTAGTACTATAAAACCTGTAGATAAAATTGATCAAAATATTGACGATTGGTATGAATCTGAGTTTACTACCAATGAAAATCCCTATAAACCATGAAAACTGTTAGAGTTATAGCCGGACTGCAGCAGGAAGTATATCAACAATTCCTTCTACTGCAGCCCTGTTTGTTTGTCAAGGCAAGCGCATAAAGCATGATAATGGAATTTTTTAATATATAAAATAAGTATTTATAATGCTTTTATGGGGTAAGTAAACATATGAACATGTTTGTATTTTTTAATAAAATTAATTTACACACTACTTCTTATAGACCCTGCTACAGCGGGGACACCACTTTTGATATTTAAACTTGTATCAAATCACCTTCCTGATATTTCAGCCCTAATACATCAAAAGGGAATTTTTGTGTTCCATTTAATTTTTTGTCATCAACAGTTATTACACCATCTTTTCTCATAACTATAGGTGTATCTCCATTTGACTCCAGTACACAATCCCCACTATATGCTTTCACCAGCTTACCAACAAAAGACAACATCTCCTCTAACCAGTTTGGTGTTATAGTATATACATCAAACCAAAATTGGTAATCAAACTTCATACCATAGTCTTCACTTCTAAATTTAACATGCTGCCCGCCATTTTTGACGCGGAGTGAAAAATACTCACACCAAATATTTAGTAATTCATCGGTATCCTCGGTAATTTGAGGTCTTCCTTTTGCAACATCAGACGGAACTGTAGGCGCAGTTTCAATAACAGATTTCTTAATTTGTTTAAAATCAAGTACATTATCTGAAGCTAAATAGAATACATAAAATACACTCATTATAATTAACCTCCTCTTATTTAATCACTAGTCTTGAAACATTACCGTTTTTTACCAGTAACAATTCATCAAGTCCATCTATTTACTGTCTTATCCTCTGCTATTACGCTCCAGATATTTCTTACATTTATACTCCATTTTTACTCCCCTTTCATCCAATGAATTTATCATTATTTATTGATTTTACCATATATTTTCTGTATATTTAAATATAGCCATGGTACTATATTGTATTTTTTACTTTTATTTACTACACTCGACGAAAAATATGCTCCTCTTACAGGAAACAAGTTTGTAAGTATAACCTAGAAAAATCTCTATGTTAACAAGTTAACCATATATAGGTTTGTATGCTTTTTACGGCCAATTTTCTTAGTACTCAGTAACCGATAACAATGTCTTGATTTGTTTGTATACCAATATTGTTAAAATCATCAATGTATTATAAAATATAAGCTAATGTTAATTTTAGAATTTTATTACTAGTGAGGAATAAAGATTTCATCACTTTTTGTGCCTTGAGCACAGCGAAAGGAATGATAGTTAATATGACATGGAAAATAGAAACCCAATGTCTCCAGGAAGGCTATAAACCGGGAAATGGAGAACCGCGTGTTTTACCTGTTTATCAAAGTACTACATATAAATATGACTCGACTGAACATGTGGCAAAGTTGTTTGATTTATCAGTACCCGGACATATGTACTCAAGAATCAGCAATCCTACCGTGGAATGTGTAGAAAACAAAATTGCCGCCCTTGAAGGCGGTATTGGTGCGGTATGCACATCTTCCGGCCAGGCTGCCTCTCTTCTGTCCATATTGAATATATGCAAATCCGGAGATCATTTTGTCTGCTCCAGTACCATATATGGAGGAACCCTAAACCTCTTCGACAAAAGATTAAGAGAGATGGGCATCAGTATCACCTTTATTGACCAGGACGCTTCAGAAGAAGAAATTCAAAAAGCATTTCAATACAATACAAAAGCTTTATTTGGTGAATCCATTGCAAATCCCAAAATCAGTGTGCTGGATATTGAAAAATTTGCGAGAATAGCCCATAAGAATAAGGTACCGCTGATTATTGACAATACTTTTGCAACCCCAATGCTTCTCCGGCCTATTGAATATGGCGCAGATATTGTAATTCATTCAACTACCAAATATATGGACGGTCATGCCTTATGTGTCGGTGGCGTTATTGTGGATTCAGGCAATTTCAACTGGGAAAACGGCGATTTTCCCGGCTTGACAGAACCTGACGAATCCTATCATGGCATGATTTACACACGTGACTGCGGCAAGTCAGCTTACATAACCAAAGCCAGGGTTCAGCTCATAAGAGACTTTGGCTGTTATATGTCGGCCAATAATGCATTCCTGTTAAATATCGGGTTGGAGACCCTGCATTTAAGGATGGAACGTCACTGCAGGAACGCAGAAAAAGTAGCAGAGTTCCTTACGGGAAGTGACAAAATAGTTTCTGTCAGCTATCCTTACCTTAACGGCGACCCGTACCATGATATTGCCGGAAAGTATCTGCCAAACGGCTGCAGCGGTGTGGTATCGTTCCGGATCAAGGGCGGCAGAGAAAGTGCTGTCAGGTTTATGGACAAACTCAAGCTGGCTGCCATCGTAGTTCATGTTGCTGACTGCCGCACAGCAGTGCTCCATCCGGCAAGCTCCACGCACAGGCAGCTGTCTGACGAACAGCTGGTTCTGGCAGGAATTGATCCCGGCTTGATCAGATTTTCAGTTGGTATTGAAAATGTTGAAGATATTATCCAGGATATCCGTCAGGCTCTTGAGGACTAAAAAAATCCTGTTGGTCTGTAACATCTAAAACGTATATTGTCACATGAGGGAAATTTTCTCGGTACAAGGCGATGTTATAAACCACTGGACTATTGGAATATTAAATAAAAAATAGGAGTTAAACTATAATGCCATTTGACGGAATAGTGACAAAATGTATTGTTAATGAATTAAATAATCTGCTGGCCGGAGGCAGAGTAGAAAAAGTATTTCAGCCCGAAGCAGACGAAATCGTGCTTTTGGTTCGTTCAAAAAGCCAGAATTACAGGCTGGTTGCAAGTGCAAATGCAAACTACCCCCGCCTTCACATTACAGCTTTACAAAAAGAAAATCCTCAGACCCCTCCTGTTTTCTGCATGCTCATGAGAAAGCACCTGTCAGGCGGAAAGCTGCTTGACATAAGCTTTCATGACTATGAGAGGGTAATTTCCATTAATATTGAATCTGTAAATGAACTAGGCGATCTATCTATAAAAAGAGTTGTAGTTGAAATAATGGGAAAGCACAGTAATATTATTTTGCTCAACAGCGAAAATAAAATAATTGATTCTGTAAAGCATGTGGACAATGATATAAGCAGCGTCAGAGAAGTCATGCCGGCAAGACCCTATAACCTCCCTCCCGCTCAGAATAAGGAACTGCCCGAAAATATTGTTCCGGGACAGATTTTTGAACCCCCCCTGGTTTCAGAGGCAAAACATATCGAAGGTTTACTGTTAAATCTCATCAAAGGATTCAGTCCCTATACCTGCCGTGAAATTTGTTGGGCTGCGGGTCTGGCTCCCAAAACACCGGTTGCGTCTTTAAGTCATACCGACAAAGACAATCTGATCTCGGCTCTTAAAACATATCTTGTTCAGATATGCAACAATAGCTTTGAACCCTGTATAATCTATCAGGATAAAAATTTTCTGAAACCTCTGGACTTCTACTGTTTTGCTCCTGAACAGCAGGCAGTATATAAAAAATATGAGCTTTTGTCTGTAGCGCTGGATGAATTCTATTCCCTTCGGGATACAAACGAACGCCTGACTCAGAAAATGGGCGATGTTGTAAAAGTACTCAAAAACGGTATAGACCGCTGTGAGAAGAAAATCACCCTTTTTAATGATAAGTTGCGCGAGGTTTCAGACAGGGAAAAGCTTCAGCTTTACGGAGAATTGATTACCGCCAATATCTACTGTATTCCCGCGGGCAGTAAAACCGCAAGGGTTTTGAATTATTACAGCGAAGACGATGAATATATTGAAATACCTTTGAATGAGTATAAATCCGCCCAGGAAAATGCTCAAAAGTATTACAAACAGTACACAAAGGCCAAAAGTGCTCATTTAAATGCAACTCAGCAGTTGAAAGATACCCTTTTGGAGTTGGAATACCTTCAAAGTGTTCAAACCATGCTGGAGAATTGCAGCAGCAGACAGGAAATTGACGAAGTCAGGCAGGAACTGACCGATCAGGGATATATCCGGGCATCTGCAAAAAATTCAAAAAAGAAACAGGACAAACCCTCCTCCCCTCTGGATTTTATATCAAGTGACGGTTTTCAGATACTGGTGGGTAAAAACAATAAACAAAACGATTTGCTTACTCTGAAGCTGGCGGCTTCAAGCGATATTTGGCTTCACACAAAAAATGTTCCCGGCTCACATGTTATAATAAGAACAGAACGGCGTGAGGTACCGGACTCAACCTTGCTGGAAGCTGCTATTTTAGCGGCCTATCACAGTAGTGCAAAAATGTCCTACAATGTACCGGTTGACTATACCCTTGTCAGGAGTGTTAAAAAGCCGGGTGGCGCCAAGCCTGGAATGGTTATTTACGAAAACTTTAAAACAGTTAATGTAACTCCTGAGGAAGAAATAGTATTAAAAATAACTCAAAACAAGAGTTAAACTATCTACGATTAATAATTAATTTTAAAATAAGTTAGGGGGAATTTGAATGATTTCAAACAAAATCAGCAACAGACTGGCTAATTCATCAATGATAAGAGCCATGTTTGAAGAAGGTGCAAGATTAAAAAAAATATACGGGGCCGATAAGGTTTATGACTTTTCTCTTGGAAATCCTGACCCTGAACCGCCTGCAGAAGTAAAAGCCGCTCTTCGTGAACTGGCCGGTTCCAATGAATTGGGTATGCACCTATACATGAACAACGCAGGTTATACCGAAGTAAGAGAAACCATCGCCGGTAAAATCAACAGTGAAACCGGCCTGCAGCTCACCTTCAATAATGTGGTAATGACAGTAGGAGCCGGCGGAGCCCTGAATGTAGTTTTAAAAACTCTTTTAAATCCTGATGAAGAGGTTATAATTTTTGCACCATATTTTGTCGAATATACCTCCTACATTGATAATCACGGCGGAAAAGCAGTAATTGTAAACACCGATTCAAAGACTTTTTTACCGGATCCTGAATTATTAAAGTCAAAAATTACACCCAATACAAAAGCAATTCTTATCAATACTCCTAATAATCCTACAGGGGTTGTTTATGGTGCGGATATTTTAAAGGCTATTGCAAATGTACTTGAGGAAAAGGGAAAGGAATACGGACATACTATTTATATAATATCAGACGAACCATACAGAAAACTTGCCTATGATGTTGATGTGCCAAATATATTGACTATATACAGGAACGCAATCATGATTGACTGTTTCAGCAAATCACTTTCTCTTCCTGGAGAAAGGATGGGTTATATAGCCACAAATCCCGAGGCTGAGGATATTGATACGCTTATGGGAGGTCTCATATACTGCAACCGGGTTCTGGGTTATGTCAATGCTCCTGCACTTTTCCAGAAGGTTATAGCAAAGGCAATTGATTCCTCTGTTGATATAAATATATACAAAGAGAGAAGAGATCTGCTGTATAACGGTTTGACAAGCTTCGGCTACGAATGTGTCAAACCCGCCGGAGCCTTTTATCTGTTTCCAAAATCACTCATTGCTGATGATGTGGAATTCAAGAACAGAGCTGTCAAGTACAACCTGCTTATAGTACCGGGGTCAGGGTTTGGCTGTCCGGGCCATTTCAGGCTGGCTTACTGTGTAAGTCTTGAAACTATCAAGAATTCACTGCCTGCTTTTGAAGCTCTGGCAAAAGAGTTTAAATAATTTAATTCTGGGTGCTCCCTAAAGAACAGAATTCTTTGGTAATTTTTGATTAGTCAATCCCCTTCATCTGAGGGCTTCTTCGAATTTATGTTCTTTAGGGTCAAACCCAAAACGTTTACAATAACAGACGAATTTTATATTACGTCCGTGATGTCAAAAGGGCCTGGATTTTAAAGCTGAATATGCAGACTATTTTATTTAAACAGTAAAGAGTAGATAATCAGCATTTGTCCTTCCCACGTTGTAAATAACCGCTGTATTTTGTCTTGATTTGAAAAAGCAAATATTCATTGATCTAATATTAGCACTTTTTACCATGATTTGTAAATCGGCAAAAGTTATTCTGGCAATATTTTACACATTTTAACAATATATTCTACCTCCTTTTAATAAATACAATATTTCGTGAACATCAGCCGTTTTCAGAATAATTTAATCCCCAGGTCACTGCATATTTATCTTTCAGCACTGCGTGATAGGCACCCCAGAAAGTCTTTTGCAGTTCAAAAATAATGATTGCATCCTCTTTGGCAAGCTCAGCATATGCCTTTTCGATCTGTTCCTGGGAATCCATTTCCAGAACCAGCTGTACATTTGTGTGCTGGGCTCTTTCACCAAACAAGTCAGTAAAATACATTATACAGTTTGGAGCAATATGAAGCTCCGAGTGCATTATTTTTCCCTCATGTCCTTTGAACATATCACTGTTGTCGGCAGTTTTGACCATTTTTATTTCTCCGCCGAATACCGATTTATAAAACTCGAGAGCACCCCTGCAATTTTCCACCGATATATTTGGAATTATACTTTTCATAATATCCTCCTTTGTGCTGTTATCTGCAAATTAATATATATTTTATTATAAGCCTGTTCTCCGGCCTTCGCCTATTTCGTATCTACAGCCAGTCCATCTCCATATGCAGCCTGACTGAATATATTTTCTGCCTCTACCAGAGGTATACCTGCTATATTTATATTTTGAATAACGCTTTCTCCGATTTTTTTGTTACTGCATTCAAACAGGTATCTGACACCCTGGGGTTTGAAACCCAAAAGCCTGGCTCCAACCGTATCTGCCGCAACCGGATCGCAGCCCGCTATAACAAGCCCCGTATGCCGTGCAATTCCCTTCGATGGTCCTGTTCCTATCATTGCAGGACTTGCGCTGATGATGGACAAATCAATGGGGACTTGCTCGGCCATTGCCGATATGAAACCGTGCAGTTCAGTGTGTATTCCCAGATTTTTTTTGGGCTGACCGTGTTCATCAGCCGGAGGCCACCCCAGTGCAATGTTTTTTATTGCAGCCGACATTGTGGCCTCCTCATGCTGTTTTAATTGTGTAAATGAAATTAAAACAGTCACCTCTTCAAAAAGTTTATTTAGATTGGTTGCACTCACAATTGAGTGATTCAGGTTGATTCTTACAAAAGGTCCGTGATTCAGATCAATAAACTCAACACCCTCCTCGGAAATGACCTTTCCAAAACCCACAGAATCCATGACATCCTTTGTTTCTCCATCTGCCGTTCCCGTGGCAACTACTATTCTTTTAGGATATCTGTCCTTAACAATTCTGATAAGCTGTCTTAAACTCTCGGGCCCTACAACGGTTGCAGAATCAGGTTGTCTCTTATTCACCCAGTTAGGTGTTATAACTACTACATCGCTGCTGTTTATAGAATCGGTTAAATTCAGGAGCTCAATGGCCTGCTTGATAGCTGCAGCCTCATCGCTGTTACGTGTAATGGCTACATTTGAATTATTCCATTTTCTCTGCCTCATACTGTTTCCTTTCCATCTCCTTTTAGGTTTTATTATTACCAAATTGGTCAAATAAAATTGACTTTTAATAACTTAAGAGTAATAATATTTTTATATTCAGCCGGCTGTATGACACTTCGGCTGCCATGTTTAAAATAACACTTTCCCATAAGAGGAATACAAATGTACAAACTTAATAGTATCTACCGCCCGGTTACAGCCCAGCCCTTCTTAAATGACAAAACATATATTGAACTTCAGCCCTGCAAAGCATTAAGCCCTTATATCTGCTGTTTTTGGGGTACGCCTGGGCACTCACACGATATTGCTTCCACATGGGAAAGAGATATCTTTGTAATACCTGATACCTGCATGGATATAATCTTTTATGTAAATACGGATAAAAATGAGGTCAATGCTTTGTTTGCCGGAATAAGCGACAATACATTCAGGGATAAAATACAATCCGGGACACCCTCGATTTCCTGCTTTGCCATAAGGTTTTTTTGCTGGGCCGTACCGCTGTTTTCCCATGATTCTATGAAATATGCTCTTAATTCTTTTGTGGAGACAGAGGTATACTTTACAAACCTCAAACGTGATATGCAGGATATATTGACGGATAATACATTAATTACAGAGAGGGCAGCAAAGGTTGAACAATATCTCCTGAAAAAACTGGACTTGAACAAACAGAATAATAATGTAATGAACGCTGTTTACAAAATATTGGATGCCAAAGGTACACTGACTTCTGCTGAAATTTCCAATTATACAAATGTCAGCCAAAGGCAGCTGGAAAGATTGTTCCTGGAATATGTGGGTGTTTCGCCGCAAAAACTTTCAAAACTTGTCCGCTTCCAATATCTCTGGCAGGATATCCTGTTTGAAGAAAATTTCAATATGCAGGATAGTGTTTGCAGATATACATATTCCGATCAGTCACATTTGCTGAACGATTTCAAGAGATACCATACTCTGTCTCCGGGTGACGCAAGAATGTTTGCATATAAAACAAGGTGATGTCGGATTTTTTCAATACAGACGCCGTAATTTCAGGTAAAATATTTTTGAGGTGATTTTTTATGAAGATGCTTTTACTAAAAGACTATTTGGAAATAAGATCCTGGATATACCGGAATGCAAGACAGGTCAATTTGGCACAATGGCAGTATTACTTTGAAAATGGCAGTAAGGAGGCAGTGCTGTCGGCTTTGTCATTTTATCAGAATGAAGATGGCGGATTTGGACATGCTCTTGAAGCAGACAGCTGGAACCCGAATTCATCGCCATATACAACATTATTCGCAATCAATATTTTAAAAGGTATCGGTTTTAATGACATGCAGCATCCAATAATGCGAGGGATATTCAAATTCCTGGAAAGTAAAGTTCATTGCTCTGATGAGGGCTGGTATTTCAATATCCCGTCAAATAATGATTTTGCCCATGCACCCTGGTGGACCTGCGATATGGAAGCCAATGCCACTGAAATTATAGGCTTGACCGCTCAAATAATCAGCTTCATACTTATAAATGCCCATAAAAATTCAGAGCTGTTTAATAAAGCACTGACACTTTCGGAGAAAATTATCAGCAAGCTCGACGCAACAGATAAATATGGTGAAATGGGTCTTGGCGGGTATTGTGTATTGCTTGACGCTATAGAACGGGCAGAGTTAACACAACATTTCAACTGCAGCCTGCTGGCCGAAAAAATAAAAAAGCTTGTACACAATACCATTGTA
Source organism: Bacillota bacterium (assembly GCA_023392075.1). GTDB lineage: Bacteria > Bacillota > Clostridia > Acetivibrionales > DSM-1351 > Ruminiclostridium. Next base: position 17,246 of record JAEVZU010000179.1, read on the forward strand.
AGGGATACGTCAAAATGGGCATATTATACGCGGAGACCCTCAGATTACATACATTCACCTGAAAGCATCTTTTACAAGGAAAACGAAGATATTGTACAAACAGAGCTTGATTATATTATTGATACAAGACCGCAGAATGGTGTCTGGGATATTACCTGGAGCTGGTTTGAGAATAATGAAAAATACGCAAGAGAATTTTCAATTAGTGAAAACTGGTGGAAAGCAAGTGTTGCAATAGAAAAACTAAACTACCTGAGGAATTTTAACAGGTTCTCCTCCGAAATCGTGCTCCCGGGACCAAATGAACAGTGTAACAAGAAGCCTTTGAAAAGAGCCTTTATGCAGATTTACATTCAAGGCAGAGCAGAAGCAATTGAATTCTATCAAAGGGCTTTTGATGCAGATCTTGGTTATAATGAAAAAAATGCCGACGGTACATACATCCATGCGGAGCTTAACTTGCAGGATTATGTTATTGCTGTTGGGGAGGATTCAGGCAGCAGTAAGGAACGGATTACTGGAAATACTATGCAGTTTTGCCTCCATTTCAGAAGTAAAGAGGAGGCTGAGGTCAAAAAGGCTTATGAGGTTTTAAGAGAAGGCGGTAAAGTAAACGTACCCCTGGGCCACTGCTTTTTCAGCCCCTGCATGACAGACATTACTGACAGGTATGGCGTCCGGTGGTGCCTTTTTGTAGATGGAGAATAAAAAAGCCTGATATTGCAGGTAAACACAAGTGTTCTTACTGACAAATGCGCAGGAAGCCGGTTTGAGCGGTAACCCGAAACAGGATGTCAGGTATTCTGCGACAACAAAACCGGATAGCTCACAAATTTCGGAATTTACTTTGTGAGCTATCCGGTTTTTGAAATTATTTTTTAAACCAGACTTATTTATCTTTTAGTTTGAGGAGAACTGCCGAGTTAAGGATAACTGCTACAGAGCCGGCATTATGTACCAATGCACCGACAACAGGGTTAAGAATTCCGGTTATTGCAAGTATTATCGCAATAAAATTCAAGCCCATGGAAAATGCTACATTCAATTTGATAGTTTTCATTGTCTTTTTTGATAATATCAGCAAATAAGGTATTCTCTGTATATCATCGCTTACCAAGGCAACATCGGCTGCCTCGACGGCAATGTCGCTCCCTATTCCTCCCATTGCAACTCCGACATAAGCTGTTTTTAATGCCGGTGCATCATTTACACCGTCGCCGACCATACACACATATTCATTTTTATTTTGATAGCCGGTAATAGCATTCATTTTATCTATAGGTAATTGCTGTGATTTAACATCATGTATTCCGGTAAGCTCCGCCATATGATCTGCAGCATGTGAATTATCCCCTGTCAGCAGCAAAGTCTTAACATCCAGAGAATGAATCTGTGCAACCATATCGGCGGCATCAGCTCTAAGCGTATCCGACAAGGCAATAAACCCGGCAGCTTTATTTTCAACACTTATATAAATAATTGTACAGCCGTCATCAACATAACCTTGTGTAGATTTTAGAATATCATTTGATATTGAAATGTCTTTTTCTTGAAATAATTCTATGTTACCTGCTATAACATATTTATCGCCCACTGTGGCACTTACCCCCCTGCCCGGCAGCAGTACAAAGTTTTGAGGTACAAGCAGCTCAACTTTGTTTTTGGCATGGTTAAGAACTGCACGTCCAAGAGGATGTTCCGAGTATTGTTCCGATGAGGCGGCAATTTTTAAAAGTTCATCTTCAGTAATATTTTGAGAGAAACTTCTAACTGCTGCAACTTCCGGCTTTCCATATGTTATGGTCCCGGTTTTATCAAAAGCTATTCGCTTTACATTAGAGAGACGTTCAAGTGCATCACCTGTCCGGATCAGAATACCAAACTTCGCAGCATTGCCAATTCCGGCCATGATGGCAGTGGGTGTTGCCAGGACTAAAGCGCAAGGACAAAATACTACCAGAATGGTTACTGCACGTATGATTTCACCTGTCACAAGCCAGGTAATTATTGCGGAAGTTAAAGCAATTGCAACAATCCACGTCGCCCATCTGTCAGTCAGGGTTACAATTGGTGCCTTGTTTGCATCCGCCTGCTCCACAAGCCTGATCATACGCTGCAATGAGCTGTCTTCCCCTACCCTGGTGGCTTTCATTTCAAAAGTTCCGAATTGATTAATTGTTCCGCTGGAAACCTCATCACCGGTGCCTTTATCCACCGGAAGGCTTTCTCCTGTCATAACAGCTTGATTGATAGAGGTCTGCCCTGAAGTAATAACTCCATCTACCGCCACAGTTTCCCCTGCGAGCACCCTTAAGGTATCGCCTACTTTTACCTCTTCAGCCGGAACAACGGTTTCAATCCCGTACCTTATGATCCGCGCTGTCCGTGGTGTAATAGCAATCAGCTTTTCTATGCCTTCACGGGCTTTACGGACGGTCCTGTCTTCCAATAGAGCTCCTATTGTCATGATAAAAGCAACTTCACCGGCAGCAAAGATTTCACCAATAAAAACTGAAGCAATCAATGCCATAGCAACCAGCACATCGGCTTTAATATCAAGTTCATAAACCAACCCCAAGAAAGCTTCCTTAATAATCGGGAATCCGCAAAGTACAATAGCTATCCAGGCTAAGTCAACAGGAATACTGCTTGATTTTACATTCAAAAAACTTAAAACAAGAGCTAATCCTGAAATTATGATAAAAATAACCGCCCTATTTTCTTCCTCCGAAAACCATTGTTTTATTTTATTCATAATTATGTCCATGCCCGGCATGTCGCACAAAACATAATGACAGTAATGGCATGGGCTCGGTACCTCCTTCACTCATTTTTATAATTTCTTTCAACCTTTACTCCTTAACTCATCCTTGAAAAGTGTTCGACTGCCTTTGCAAATTCCGCTATGGTTTTGTCTGCATCCCCATGTTCAATCCCATCTTTAACGCAGTGCTGTAAATGACCCTCCAGAACAACCTGCCCCACCTTGTGCAGTGCCCCCTTTGCAGCACCAATTTGAATCAGTATGTCTTCACACGGAACATCTTTCTCAATCATTTCACTTATTGCATTAAGCTGTCCCTGTATCTTTTTAATCCTTGTCTTAATATTTGGAATATCCATACATGCACGCATTGAAATACCTCCCAAGAATAATAAATTTAAAATATACATATACCCGTATGGGTATATTATATTGATTAATGTTCATATCGTCAAGTGTTCATATGAAATGTTTAAAATAATAAAGTAAATAGTCAGTTTTATCCCGCTGCCATTGTGCTGCACTGGACCAGGTGTACATTTACAGCAATAAATTTCAGCAAAAAAACCTCAAAAGCCTTATTAAAAAGACATTTGAGGTTTTTAGATATGACATATTAATATACGTTATTACCAGCTTAATAATTCTCTTTTCTAACTTCAAAAAAGCTTTGTGGATGTGCGCAGACAGGACAAACCTGTGGTGCTTTTTTGCCCATTACAAGATGTCCGCAGTTCCTGCATTCCCACATGGTCTCTTCTGATTTTTCAAACACCTTTTGCATTTCTACATTGCTAAGGAGTGCACGGTATCTTTCTTCATGAGCCTTTTCAACCTTTGCCACCATTCTGAATTGAGCTGCAAGTGCGGTAAAGCCTTCTTCTTCCGCATCCTTTGCAAAACCTGCATACATATCGGTCCACTCGTAATTTTCTCCTTCTGCGGCATGAAGTAAATTAGCTGCAGTATCTCCAAGCTCGCCAAGAGCCTTAAACCATAATTTTGCATGTTCTTTTTCATTGTTTGCAGTTGCTTCAAAAATTGCTGCTATCTGCTCATAGCCTTCCTTTTTTGCAACCGATGCAAAATATGTATACTTGTTCCTTGCCTGTGATTCGCCTGCAAAAGCTGCAGCCAGATTTTTTTCAGTTTTGGTTCCTTTGATGTTCATAAAATACTCTCCTTTTATTTTAATTATTTAATTTAAGCTCTTTGTGAGCTGTTAATTAGCACTGTAATCGTTTACTCCTCTGTTTTTGCATTTATCGCAGATATATATCAGATTTAATTCATACCCTAAAATTTTGATGCCGGTCTGCTTTTCCATATATTCTTTCAGATCAAAAACCGTTATATCGGAAAGCTCCCCGCAATTCCGGCAAATAAGATGTTCATGAGGCAGCAATGTCTTGTCATATCTGTCCGGTGCGTTAAGAATACTTATCTTCCTTATTTCCCCAGCCTCTGCCATAAGGCCTAAATTCCGGTAAACAGTGCCTACCGCTATGGACGGCTGTAATTGTTTCGCTTTCAAAAAAATTTCTTCAGCCTTCATATGCCCATCCGACGATTTAATAATATCTAAAATCAATTTTCTATGATTTTTCAAATTACCACCCTCTTTATTAAGAATAGGAATTATTCTTAATAAAGAATATAATAAATTGCTGATATTGTCAATACTAATTTAATAATTTTTTATGCAAAGAACTAAAATTTACCCGGCTTTATTTTACCGACATTCCGAACAAGCTTTTCAACTGTAAAAGGTCTGCCGTGTGCCGGAAATATGAGGCGTACCTTACGTGATATCAACTGTTCCCAGCTTCTGTAATATTCATGAATATCCGAAATGAATATTACACAATACCTCGTACCGGCAAATCTTAAAAAATTGGCTGCAGCATCCCCCACTATACAGTCACCGTCTTCAAAAACTATTGAAATTGAATCAATTGTATGTCCCGGTGTCTCGATAATTCTCCCAGGCAAATCAATCCCCATATCTCCCAGCCGTGTTTCTCCCACAATTTTAATGTCGTTATCTCTTACTGTATACGGTGTAAATTTAAGATTATCATCTTTATTGACAGGCTTTTTCAATACCAGTGACAGGTATAGCTGTTTTAATCCGATCAAAAATTCTATCCGTTTATTAATTAAACCTCCGCCATGTGTCCGGTCATTCTCACCTTTTAACAGAAGGCTTTCAGCCTGGTGGGACATAATTACGCGAATACTGCTGTTTAACTCCAGAATCTTATGTAAAAGACCGCAATGGTCGTCGTATAACTCTTAGGCAGCAAAAAGCCCGTCTTTTCAAACGGGCTTTTGCATGCAGCGAGCATATGGAAAAAGGAAATGTTACTGGTTGGTTGTCTGAGTGATGCTCGAGGCACCCGAGCTTAAATCAATAGAGTACGAACCGCTTCCTCTATAGGAAAGTACCTTGATCTTATATGTTCCTGCAGCAGTCGGAGTATAACCGATAGTTTCCTGCCTGGTTGCGCTTTCAGAACCTGCTACCTGAGTACCGCTCGGATTGTACAGGTATATATCGAAATCCTGTGAAGATGTCCAGTTGGGATGTATTAATGTAATAGCTATCGGATAATTTGTGTCTGGTATGGTAATTGTAAATTCATCATATTTATTTGTACCTGCCAGAGAATCAGTTTTATACAGGTGGGTTGGAATATCTATTCCGGTACCTGAAAAGCCTCCTGCAGCTTTAACTGCCTCATAACTGTCCAGCCTGCCAAAACCGTAATCCAAATCCTGCCCTGCCGCTCCCCAATCCTGTGCTGTTCCTGTTATATAGCTCACAACCTGTGCAGGTGTCAAATCCGGGTTGGCATCCAGAATCAACGCGGCCGTACCCGAGGTGAAAGGTGTCGCCATGCTTGTCCCGCTGTATGCCACATACTGATTTGTTGAATTGGCCCTTGCCGAAGTGATATTGTAACCAGGAGCACTTATATCGGGTTTCAGTCTGCCGTCCGCGGTAAGACCTCTGCTGGAGAAATCCGCCAGGAAAAACCCTTTCTCTCCTACATCTCCAAATGCTGCTACCGTTAACGCTTTAGCTGCCGCTCCGGGAGAACCGATCGTCGCCTTTCGGGGGCCGGAATTTCCAGCTGCAACTACAGGTACGATTCCAGCGTTGAAGGCGTTGTTAATTGCCAGAGATGTGGAATCGGAGCCATCGGAACTTCCGGATGTTCCAAGACTCAAACTTATAATCCTGATGTTATATGCAGCTTTATTGGCTACAGCCCAATCAATGGCTGCCGTGACATTGCTCATGGTTCCCTCTCCATTTGCATCAAGAACCTTCAGGCCGATAAGAGCCGCCCCCGGTGCTACTCCCTTGTAATTTGCATTACCTTCACCGGTACCCGCAACTGTTGCTGCAACATGGGTTCCGTGGCCGTTGTCATCATAGGGTGTTGTTCTGTTTCCCACCCAGTCCTTCCACGCAATCACTTTACCGCCATCCAGGTCTACATGGCTTGCATCGATACCGGTATCAATGACTGCAACTACAATGTCATTTTTTGTATATGTAACAGGGGCACTGTCATGGTCGCCTTCAATACCCGGAAAGTCTGTTCTTGCCTTACTTACGCCAAACCAGTTGGAAGCCGTATTTATTGTAGCGTGTACCGTTTCATCATATTCCACCTGCTTAACCAGGTCTGACTTTTCCAATTTACCGATTTGCTCTTTGGTCAGGCTTAATGCAGCACCGGGTATAATCTCAAATTTGTGTTTGATTTCCGGATTTCCAAGCAGCTTTTCTATAGATGCAAATTCATCGTCTGTGAGTTTTTTATTGAATACGACTGTAACAGGAACTTCATCCCCGTCTTTTACCTCGGAAATTTTCTCCTCAAGGTTTACGAATAGTTTGCTGTCTGGACTCTTTGTAATCTCATAGGTTGCTTTCTCAACCTGTACAACCTCTTTAGAAGGTTTTGCAAATACTAATGATTGTGTCCCTATTAATAAAATTGTAAGTGTAAAAACAATAAACGATTTTAAAATTCTATTTCTTTTCATAGATATTATCTCCTCTCGACTCTTATGTTTAGTTTTTTAAGTAATTTGACAAACTGTGAAATTTAAAACCACAGTTTGGAAACGTTTGGAGACCTGATTTTATTCATAATTTCACCTGCCCTTTTTTATCATCATGCCAAAAGGCATGCTGTTAATAATGCAATAATCCAATACATACTTGCATTTCTTGCATCATACATAAAAAACAGGATGGTGTTTAACCGAAATTCACTAGTGACGAATAAGCTTATTCAGACCTATCAGACTGGCTCCAACAGATCTTTACTTTGAAAACTCTACACTGCATTGTGTAAAGGGTAGCCGTACTCAATTGAGTTTGACTAATAGATAAATGAATGTGCATGCTTCATAATTCATTTTTAATAATATAACATTTCTGTAAATATATGTCAATAGTAAATTGTAAATTTATGGGTATTATTGGCTGCTATTAAATAATTTATCGCGTTATGACGGTTTGTTGATCAATTTTACGGTAAAAATGAGTTAATTTAGTATTATAAGTATCATACAAAAATAAAAAAACGGCTTGAGATTTCTCATCCCAAACCTTTGATTTTAACCAATTTATTTTTGTGTCTGACCGTACAATATATGTTTTAAATCTTACAGTCTGCTAGAAAGCCTGTTGATACACCTCAATCACTTGCTCCAGAGAAGGTATAATCCTGTTGCCGGGCATACAGGTATCTTTCAGTGCCAGCTAAACTTTATTTAAAAATTTAGCACTATTTTAAATAAAGTTTAAATAAACATTCATTAACATTAAATAAATCATTTATAATAACGATGAACAATTAGTATTTGGCAAAAGCCATTATAAACCAATAAGCATAATCGATTTGGTCTATGGTGCTGGTCACGGTTGTGAAAACCTTATCTGATATAGAAAATTAATTATATTGGGAATAGACAGTTGCAAAGAAGCCATAGAATTATACGATTACGTGGTATCACGCGGAGTGCTTGAGCATATCCCGGATGGTTTAAAATTAGGAATTAATAAATAATAATGAGTCACATCCTGATAAATAAAGCGTGACATTTTTTAAACAATTTAATATAATGTTTGAAAAATAGAAATCGGGGAGGATTAAAACATGCTATCAGAGATTTTAAAATCCAGAAGAAGCATTAGAAAGTTTCAAAACAGGGAAATTGAAAAGGAGAAAATAGATATAATCCTTAAAAGTGCTCTGCTTTCCCCATCATCACGAGCCATAAGGCCTTGGGAGTTTATTGCCGTCACCGATTCGGATTTGCTTCACCAACTCTCCCTGTGCAGAGAGCCCGGTCCAAAGTTTTTGGCAGGTGCTCCTCTGGCAATTGTCGTAATAGCGGATAAGGATTCAAGTGATGTATGGATTGAGGATAGTTCCATAGCATCAACTATCATTCAATTGACCGTACAGGATTTAGGTCTGGGGTCATGTTGGATTCAGGTAAGAGAAAGATTTCATACGGAGCAGGAAAGAGCCGAGGAATATATTCAAAAAGTGCTGGGGATACCTGAGCAGTATAGTGTTGAATGCATTATTGCCATTGGCTATCCTGCGGAGGAAAAAAAGCCCTATGAAGAAGAGAACCTGCTATATCAAAAGCTCCATTTTAATAAATTTTAAATGAAATATCTCATGAGCATCCTCTATTTACACAACCCACCTAAATCATTAAAATTTATCAGGTCAAAATTCAAAATAGTGCTGCAGACTGATATCCTGGATAAGTCCAGGTCCTGTCGGCTGCCACGCCAGTTGATCTCTTGTACGCTGACTCGAAGCCGGTATATCCATCGCCGCAAAATGAGCAAACCACCCAAAATGGCCGGCAGCCTCCTCTGGAGTTATGCTGACAACCGGTATGTTTAGCCTGAGGCCAATTGCATCGGCAATTTCCCTGAAAGGAATTCCTTCTTCGGCAACTGCATGGTACCGGCCGCCTGCTGCACTCTTCTCAAGTACAAGCCTGTATAGCCGGGCTACATCCAGCCGATGCACTGCAGTCCAGCAATTATTACATTCAGCTATATAAGCTGAAACGCCCTTTTCTTTTGCTATCCTTATCAATGTTGGAATAAAATTATGATCACCTTTGCCATGAACTGTCGGAGCCAGACGCACCACTGATACCCGCGCTCCACTCTTCCCGGCTAAATCAGCAGCCTCTTCAGATGCTGCACGAAAATGCGCCGTTGGTCCTAAAACGGGTACAGTCTCTTCAGTCGCAAGATGCCCCTGGGGAAGGATACCGATTGCAGAAGTGATAATCAAAGGGCGGTCTGAACCGGCAAGTTCAGAGCCGAGCGCTTCTATGACACGACGGTCTATTTCGCAGTTGTTCTTAAAATTTGAAAAATCGTGGTTAAAAGCGGTGTGGATTACACCGTCCGCAATAGCCGCTCCATTGCGCAGGCTTTCGAGATCTTCAAGATTACCTCGATGGATTTGCGCTCCAGCGGTAATGAGAGACTTTGCTGCCGTTTCTGAACGTGCAAGCCCAATCACTTCATGTCCGGTACTTATTAATTCCTTTACAACGGCTGAACCAACAAATCCTGAAGCACCAGTTACAAATATACGCATAATAATCCCTCTTTTCTTTGACTACTTTAAAATCCCTTGTTTTTTCTGACAAACTGTAGATAATGCAAAATATTAAGTATTGACCGCTGCAATTGCCCAATGAATGTTGACAGAGTCCCCGGTTGCTTAACTATTCATTATCTGTTATGGCTCAAAAACCTTTTCTCGTACTCATCATTTCTTTCAGCCCAACGGTCTTTTATGACACGCTCTACAAGAATCTCTCCCTGTAACGCTGCCTGCCCGCTGAGTATTTGAGTCACTTCAGAAATAAAATCAGTCAATGGCATTGCATATGGGTCTGTTGCCTGGTTCGGGCCGGTAAGCTCTGTTTGAACATACGGCGGAGCAAGTTCAAGTACCTTTACTTTTGTTTCCCTGAGTTGGAAGCGAAGCGATTGCAGCCAGGAATGTAGAAAAGCTTTGCTGGCACAGTATGTGGGATAGGCAGCAAACGGTACAAATGCCAATGCGGAAGTTGTAGTTATAATGGTCGATTCCGCCTGTTGTTTGAGGATTGGGAGCAATGCAGTTGTAAGTTGAATCACACTGAAAATATTAGTCTCAATAATTGAACGTGTAATCGGGAGATCAACCCTATCCGATGTAAGGTCTTCTCGTCTTGAGATTCCGGCATTGTTAAATAGGATGTTAAGATCAGGATACTGCTCGCGTATATTTTTCGCAAAAATATCCACTGCGTCGGGATCACTTAAATCCAGTTGTATCCCCTTCAAACCCGAATTAGCAGCTGCTATCTCATCAAGCAGTTCCTGACGGCGGCCCGCTATAATAACCTTATTTCCCTGCTGATGAAAAAATTCGGCTAGCGCACGGCCAATACCACTGGTACCGCCGGTAATCAGAATGGTGTTTTTGGTTATATTCATTAATTTTTCCTCCTTGAGTTATCTTATGATTGTATTATCCTGCCAGTAATGTTAGTGATTTTGAATTTAACTAACAATTTATAGATATAGATTACTATGAGTACCATAACAAATTTATCATAGCTGATTTTCAGACACATGAATTATACAATCAAAATATAGCACAATCTTATCATATAGAATTAAAGATGAAAAAAACCACCGACACGGCCGGAGGTTATAACAAAAAAACAATCTGGCAGTTTTCACTATCTGAAGACTCAATTTTCTATCTGCCTGCTGCTCTGATATATTTTTTTCTGAACTCGCTGGGAGTAACGCTAAGACATTTCTTAAAGAAACGGCTAAAATAGTTGCCGTCATTAAAACCTGTATCCATTGCAATTTCCATAATTGTTTTGTCGGTTTTCAGCAAGAGCTGAGCAGCTTTCCGGACACGCATCTGATTCAAAAAATCCATTGGTGAAAAGCCTGATACTGCTTTAAAAACTCTCGAAAAATGGATAGTGCTCAAATGTGTAACTTCCGAAAGTTCTTCCAGTGTTATTTTCTCAGCCATATTGGTTTCCATATAGGTAATTGCCGGCTTGATTTGATTTAATCTCCTATACTGCATTTCCAATTCTGATTGATTTTGTACTGTTTTTGTATATCTGCGCAAAAGTGTGGTCAAAATCTGAAAGCTTAACCCCCTGATTGCAAGTTCATATCCCTCTTCCTTTTTCTCGAACTCACTAATAATATTATTCATGTTTCCAAGAAGAATATCATCATTTGAAATCTTGTTTTCAAAAACTACATAATTTTTCAAAAGGAGTTCCGTATACATTGATTGCTGTAAATCAGGCTGGTTCCCCAACAGCAGCAAAATATCAATTTTCAATAAAAAATACTCCAAAATTGATTCCAGATTTTCACCGGAATGCATTTCATTGGGGTTCACAATCGCTATTGTATCCTGCCCGGCTATGATTTTTTGTTTTCCGCACTGCAGTGCAAGTTTCCCTTTCTTAATGTACATCAATACCAGTTGTTCATGCCAGTGCGGCGGAAAGATGCTCCCATCTTCCTGAACATAACAATGCTCCATATGGATAGAGACTAATTTCTCATTTTCGGCAATATATCCATGCATATTCTCATCAATTTTTAAATTCTTCCCCATTCCCGGCTCCTCTATCGAAAATAGAACTTTAAGCGAAATTCCTCATAAAACTGTTAAAAACGTGATTAACCTATTCAAATTTACGAAGCTCGGACAAAATGGCAAGCAGTGTCTTGTATTGTTCCGTTCCTACAGCTTCCTGCAGCTTCAGCTGAGCCTCCTTCCAGAGAGGTTTTGCAGCGGCAAACTTCTCCTTTCCGGCAGTACTTACAGTTATACGTTTTTTACGCAAATCGCCGTTTTCTGTTTCTACATTCACATATCCCTTTTTACGCAGAATTTCAACATTGCGTGTGACAGTGGTCTGATCCATCAGGGCATAATCGGCAAGTTCATTCACGGAAATGCCATCTTCCTTTGAGAAAATGTTATTGAGAAGTGCAAACTGCGTGGATTTTAAGCCGGTTGTGTGAAATGCCTTATCATAATACTGCGTAATCACCCTGGTAGTCATTCGCAGGTTGCGGCAGGCACAGTCGGCGAGACGCGGATCGTTATCATTTAATTCGTGCATATCTTATCCCTCCATTGTATATGAATACGTATAACACATGCATATACATATATGAAAATAACACTTTGGAATGATCTTGTCAATAAATGGATGGCTTTGCTGAGATATATCCGGTTTTACTTTTTTCACTCTGCATTCAGCCTTCGCTTCCGGCAGATAAAATCAGCCATCTCCCTTACTTTTTCATGGCTGCTGCCGCAGGCTTCCAGAATGGCGGACCGATAGCGGTCCTCATATTGGTTATCCATGTAGTTCAGCGAGTTTACCTGCCACTTCCAGAGTTCGTCCGGTGTGAGATAGAAGAACTTGGGCTGAATCTTTTCCTTGTAAAATTGCTCGTCCATCTTCAGGATTTGTTCTGCGTCAAGAGCATCAGTAAGCCCGGACAGACCAGGAAATTCCTCATGGCCGATCCATTTGCCCCGGTTCATCGGGCAGACCTCCTGACAGACATCGCAGCCGTAAATCCATCCGCCGGTTTGTGCGGCCATTGGCTCTTTCGGAAGGTCTTTTCCGCCAAAGGTCGTCAGAAAAGAAACGCACTTGAGCGGATTAATGGTGTATTCTTCACACAGCGATGCGGTGGGGCAGGCTTTGATGCAACGATCACACCTCTTTGGACAGGGGCGGAGATCTGGTGTTCCAATCAGCTCCATTTCACGGTCTGTTAAAAAAGCTTCTATGTCAATCCACGAACCGGATTCTGTATAAAAGAAGTTGTTGCGGCGGATAATTCCAAGCCCCGCCTCCATCGCCGCCCACCGCAGGCCGACCACACCAAATTTCCGGTTGGTAGCTGTTTTCAGTCCAAGTTCCTGCATAAAGTTTTCAATTGCAAGGCTGTTTTGGAATTCTTTTGTGTTCGCGTCAATACGGGTATCAAACAAATATTTTTTTGCAACGTGGCCGTTGACGGCTTGAGGCAACTTGTATCTGGAATACGGCACAGTCAATACCACTACGGATTTTGCCCATGGATATTCCTTTTGGAATTGAACAAGGCGTTGCTGCCCTTTATAAAAGGCACTGGATTCCGGTATCTTGTGTACCCGCTCATTCAGTTTTTCCTCATAGCCGCCCAGCAATCCAACGGATATAATGCCGCATTTCTCATAGCCCAGTTCAAGAGCCTTTTGATTTATGAGTTTTACAATTGGATCCATAATTTATCACTACCCTTCCATAAAATCACGCTTCTCTAAAAGCGCAGTGGTGGTTTCTGAAGATGGAATCCAGGCTGCAGGAAATACATTTTGCCGGTCCCATATCACAGGTTTCCACCTGGCGAATAACCCCTGTTTCCCGGATCAGAGACAAAATAATTTCATCCTAAATCCTCCCTGAAGAACCGTATTAATAAATATGCATATACATGTATTGGTTCATATTAAATACATATTTTTATTCCCTCTCAGATAATATATGCATATACATATATTATGCATATGGTATAAATTTGTCAAGCAAAACAGTATCCATAGTCATAGAATCCGCCTGTATATTCATGAAAGACTGGCATGCAGCCATGCAGGCATGGAAGAAGCTTTAAGCATATTGGACAATATACTTGAATTATAATTCCGATTTAAACCGTATATCGTTCTCTGAATAGCTGTTATTGCATAAAAAACCTCTACTAAAAAATTTCAATAGAGGTTTTTAAACTTCTTAGACGGCAGGATGTGACCATATAGATATTAACAGATTTAGTTTGAATATTTAGCATAGAAATCAAAATTTTCCTGTGCCCACCCGTACTCGTATTTATGATTTTTTAAAGATTCAGGATCATGAATGGACGCGCAGTATGCTGTCCTTTTTCCCATTTCAATATCATTAAAAAACATATAATATTTCCAAACATTTTTTAATACAAATTCTTTATTTTTATGCCTGGCAGCAAGAATATTGAAGCAGGCACCATTACCTTTATCAAGTGTACAAAGATTTTGACCTTCACACTTGCTGCAAAGCAAACGTTGATTCATATCAATCTCAATATCTTTCACCAAACCGGTTTTAAAAGAAGTATACCTGTTTATGCGGACTGATAATTCTCCGTCCCCTGCTCCGCATTCTTCACTCCAGTAACCTATCTTTTCAATTAATTCAGGTCTGAGACATTGGCAATGTCCCGGTATAAAATTCAAAGGCAATCCCGGCATCTTATTAATAAATTGAAGATAGCCCACTCCATTCCTGTTGATGGGTATAGCCGGTGGCATAAACTTCAGATGTGGTTTTTTCCAGGGAATGCCTAAAAGACCGACTTCTGGGAAGGCATCAAATACTTTCATGAATCTTGAAATCCAATCCGGAGTGTGCAAATTGACATCACTATCTATTGTAATAAAATATTGATCCGGTTTTCTTCTAGCCAGATTGTAATTTAATGCATAAATTGGTCCCTTGTTTTCCTGAAATCGGGTTATTGATTTAATACGGCTGTCTTTTAAGCCTTGGATGAAGTCCCAGGTATTGTCTTTGGAATTGCTGTCTATTATGTTAAGTTCAAAGTCATCTGTAGTTTTTAAAAGTGCATTCAGATTTCTTATTGTCAACCCCATCCTGTTAAATGTCACATAACTTACAAATGCAGGTACCATATTTTTTCTCCTTTTAACTAAAATATTTACCGGAACTTCCTTAAATAAATTACTGTATGACATGGTCATGTCCAAAATATTTCATCTATAAAAATGCTTTGAATATAGTAATTATCTTTTCTTGTTATGAATTGGTTGACAAAATTCCTTATATCCATATTATGATTTTTAATTCATATTGTTACAGAATATAGAATTCCTAAGAATATTCTGGAAATAATGCACTCTTTTTGTAAACATAAATATTAAGTAATTAAGCATCAATTATTTTCCAGGAGCCTTGTATTAAATTGTGCATATAGATCTGACAATAAAAAGAGACATTGTTACATAAATTCAATAAAACTTTTCTGATGTAAAAGCTTTTTTGTTACATCCCAAAGCTGGTTCTGCATTTTGATATCTCCGCCAGGATATATCGGTACAATGCTCTCACCGGTGCCAACGTTGAAATATCCTCCAGTTATCCCTTGATACTGGGGGTCTGCAGCCAAACGAACAATAATATCAGCACCCTTTTGTGGATCTCCTATATGCAGGAGCTTTAATATTTTAGTAAGCACCGAAGAAAATCCCAACTCGCGTCCGAGTCCTGTAACATTAAACCCGGGATTAATCACATTTACTGCAACTCCTGTCCCCTCCAGCCGACGTCCAAGTTCTCCCGTGAACATAATATTCAGAAGTTTCGTCTTTCCATAGATCAAAGAGGAGCCTCTGGCAGTAAATTCAGAAGTATCTGTCAAATCCTCCGGCAGTTTAAGCCCGCCATGATTGCGTGATGCTTCAGAGGCAACATTAACGATCCTTGCACTGTTTGATTTGGTCAGTGAACCTAACAAGGTATGTGTCAACAGCCATGGCGCAAGATAGTTTACTGCCATCATTTCAGGAAATCCCTCTTTGGTTGTCCGCTGTTCAAATCCATGCAGTCCTGCATTGTTTATTAATATGTCAATCTGAGGATTAGCAGCTTTTATTTCACTGCCGATTCTTCTCACATCCTCCATTAGTGACAGGTCACCGTAAAAAAAGTCCGCTTTTGCATTTTGCGCAAAAGCCTTTATCTTATTTTTTGTTGCTTCTGCACGTTCTTGGTTTCTGGCAGTTAACGCAAGCCGGGTCCCGCGTTTTGCCAATTCAATTGCCGCCAATTGGCCAAGACCGCTGGTAGCTCCAGTTATTACTGCAATCGGATGTGTTTCCATATAAATCCTCCTTGGATTATAAGATCAATTTTATAGATTTCATTACTAACTTTATGTTTCACTTGACGTCTGGCAAAACATAAAATATACTTGACATATATCAAGTATATAAATCTATTTGATATATGTCAAGTATATTGAAAGGTGAAAACTATGGAAAATAACATTCAAAATACAAATTTTACGAGAACTCAGCTTGAGCTGGACCTTGGCAAACAACTTAATGCGCTGATAAGTGCTTCCCACGCGCTCAATGTGAGAACTGCCGCCGTTTTTGATCCAACCCTGCAGCCGGCATCTTTTCTAATTGTACGCTGGCTTCTATCCTATGGACCGGCAACCGCTACCCTTTTGGCCGAATCAACCGCCATGGACCGAAGTTCTGTCAGCCGTCTTGTTACTCAACTCAAACAGTTAGGTTATGTGAAAAGTGAAACTCACCCGGAAGATCGCCGCGGCGTATTAATATCCTTGACAGAATCCGGGCGTGAAAAAGCATCAAATGCTATAAAAGAAAAGGAAAAAGAATTTTATAAACGCATTTCTAATTGGGAAGATTCAGAGCTCAAAACATTTGTTGAAATGCTTAAGTACTTTAATGGGTCTACAGACCACTAAAATTCTTATTTTGTATCACAGGGCTTACAAGCCGCGAAATGACTTATAAGCCCTATAATAATCAATTAACCTGTAACATAATGGTGTTTGACCTGCAGCCTTCTGCAGCTGCCGTCACGGTTATGGTACCTGCCTCCGCTTTTGATCTGACAACTGCCAAAACCTTCCCGTCAAAAGTTGTTCTTTCGGTATCAAAGAAATTCTCGGTGCTCTTTGGATCTGCACTTCCAAACCCTTGTAAAACTCCTGCCCCTTCTACCGTAACAGATACTTTTCTGTCGGCTAAGGTCTGAAGTATCCCGGCTTCATCCGTAAGAGAAATCATAATATATGCCAGGTCTTCTCCCGTTGCCTGCAGTACTCCCCTGTCAACATCCATTTTAAGTTCCAATGCTTTGCCTGCTGTTTCCAAAACCATACTTCCTGTTTCCTTACCATTTGTATATGCAACTGCTTTCAGTTCACCAGACGCATATACAATATCAAAAATTGCTTTAAATCCGTTCTCTTCACCTACTGCAGCTTTTCCCGCAGATTTGCCGTTTAAAAGAAGTTCTACTTCTCCTGCGTCAGAATATACTTCAACTATTATTGGTTTTCCTTCAAAGCCCGGCCATGTCCAACTTGATAAGGAATCGCTCCAGGACCAGGGGGTTGAAAGAAGCTTTTTACTGTAATGCCCGGGGCGCTGTACCGCGATATACGGCTGATTGCGCAGACCAAACACGATTTCACGGTAGTAGGATGCAGGACGACGGTCACCTATAAGGTCAACATCGCCGCAATATGCAGCCATCCACGGGTATTTCCCCATAATCCCTCCGTTTTCGGCTCCTTCATATTCACATTTGCCAATTCCGCATTCTCCAAGATAGTCCCACCCTGTCCATGTAAAATCTCCAATCACATGTCCGTTTTCTTTGACCATCTTCCAGTTGCCGGCAATATCTCTGGGATAGGTTTCGCTCCCAACGATAACACGGTTAGGGAATAATTGCTTATCCATTTCATATCGGGCATCACCATAATTCAAGCCTGCTATATCAACTGCCGCAAAGGCTTCAGCAGTTGAATATGTTACCATATCTGAGGTTATCAAAGTTCTCATCATGTTTGTTATATCTGACATAACAGAGTTAACATCTCCTGACATCCCTTCCTGCATCATGCCCTGCAATTGACTCATTACTGAGACAAATCCATTAACGGAGTTTGTAGTAAATCTTGTATTATCCATGCTGCTGATTTTTTCAGCAAGCCTTCTGCTCCAGGCATTACCGTTTGCAGTGCCAGTTTCCGGAATCTCATTTCCTATGGAGTACATAATAACACTCGGGTGGTTAAAATCCTTATTTACCATCGCTTGAATGTCCTGTTCCCACCAGTCTGAAAAATACAATGCGTAATCGTAAGGAGATTTATTTGAGGTCCAAATGTCAAAGGCCTCATCCATTACCAGCATGCCAAAACGGTCACAGGCATTCAGCAACGCTTTGCTAGCAGGATTATGAGCGCTGCGGATAGCATTGAAACCAGCCTTCTTTAATATTTCCACCCGGCGTTCTTCAGCTCTGTCAAAAGTAGCTGCTCCGATCACACCATTGTCATGATGGATACACGCACCACGAAGCTTTACAACCTTTCCGTTGATTTTCAAACCTTCCTCTGCATCCAGTGAAAGAGAACGGATCCCAAAAGTGTTTGTTTCTTCATCCAGCAATTTTGCGTCATCCACAACCTTACTCCTGCAGGTATACAGGTAGGGCGTATCCACACTCCAGCGCTCAGGCTGCTTTACATGCAATCGCTGGCGTATGACTGCACTTTCTCCCGCAAAAACCGTCAATGGTGCATTATCAACTGCTATAACAGTACCCCCGGCATCTATGATTTCAGTTATCACCCTGGTGTTTGCAGGATTCATACCATCATTTTCAACTGTAGTTGCCACAACCACTATCGCACGTCTGTCATCCAGATCGGGTGTTGTAATTTTCACACCGTCTGCAGTGATATGAACCGGTTCGGCCACCATGATTTTGGTATTGCGGTAAATTCCGGTCCCGGTGTACCAGCGGGAATCATCTCCACTCTTTGCAACAACTTTTATTTCATTTTCAGTTCCGTATTTCAGAAAACGATCGGCCTTTATATAGAAATTACTGTAGCCATAGGGGCGCTGTCCCGCCAAATCACCATTGATGTACACCATAGCGTTCATGTATACGCCTTCAAATTCAAATGTAACTCTTTTATTCTTGTATTCTGCCGGTACAAAGAATTTCTTTACATAATCGTAAGATCCATCAGGAAAAAATCCTTTTTTGTATTCACTTACGGCTTTGGCATCCCTATGTTTCATAATCATCGCATCATATGGCAGAGTCACCTGCTTGGGCGGCTCACCGGGAACCATGTTAAAAAAACCCGTATTAGGCCCGACTGTCCAACCATGGTTGAATGTTTCTCTAATCATATCAGTTACTACCTTTCTCAAAATTTATTTTTTATTTATTTAACTAAACCCGTTAGCATTTCATAGCCGGAAAACGCGTTTCAATCATACTTGAATATTAATTATATTTTACAAAGTGCTTGATTCTGTGAGCTTTTGCATATCAGATTTTTTGTTTACTTCTTCTACGTTTAAGAAAAATAGAATAACAAAAACAATTAAGGATGTCAGTAAAGGTAAACCAATATATGTCACCTTGATTGTGCTTAACACAGATTGAGCCTGAGCTGCAGCCAGTCCGTTAAATCCGGTGTATGCCAGCATCCAGCCGGAAAACGCCGAACCAATTCCTGTTCCCACCTTGTATCCAACGGATGAACAGCTGAAAATAGTACCTTCGATTCTGACGTTGAATTTATTAAAACCATATAAAGCAGTTTCTGAAATCAAAGCATTTAATGAACCTACAAGAGGAGCTGAAGCTAAACCGGCTATTGCTAATCCCACCAGCAGACAAGTAAAGTTCCAACTACCTGCAGCAAGGTTCCAAACAGTGGCTAAAATGCTAATAGATGCACCTGCCATACAAACCTTCCGTATACCAAATTTCTTTGTCAGTGCCGGAGTAAATGACAGACCGATAACTACCGGTACCATCTGAATAAGCCCTATAATTCCCAGCAAAGCTTCATTCTTCAAAACATATTTACAAAAGTAAATACCGGTGCCACTCATATAGCCGCCTGCAAAGTAGTTTGCAAGGTAAATACCAAATATCATTAAGAAATATTTATTTAAAACCAGGTACCTTATTCTGGTTAAAAGAGGTATTTTCAAATCATCGCTATCCGATTTTCCTTCAACTCCAAGTTCTTCCGGGGTTAGCTCCTTGATGCCAAGAGCTGTAAACAGCATAGCCCCCACCAAAATCACGCCATACAGCAATGCAACCCATCTCCAACCGGTTTCTCCTCCGCCAAATGAGTCTACGAGCTTCATTGTAAATGTATTAATGAATAATGCTGCCAGCAATGCAAAGAAAAACCTGAAGGTACCCATGGATACTCTATCTTCCTTGTTTGTAGTAATTAGAGAAGTAAAGGCAGCATAGGAAATATTATTTGCTGCATAAAACCCTGCACCTATCAGTGAGTATATTACAAAAATCCATATATATTGAAGGATTTCAGAAACATTTTTGGGAACATTGAACAACATAAATGTCGCAATTGCACAGGGGATAATCGTCCAAAAAAACCATGGCTTTGCTTTCCCCCATTTTGTCCGGGTTTTATCAATAAATCCTCCAATAACAACATCTGTTACGACATCCATCAATCTCGAAACAAGCATAATGGTTCCTATTATTCCTGCGTTTAGCCCTAAGGTATTCGTAAAGTAAATCAGCGCAAACCCGGAAATAAAAGCCCAGCAAAAATTACCGCCAAAATCACCCAAACCATAAAAGATTTTTTCTCTTATTTTTAATCTTTTACTGTTCATCAATAACTTCCCCCTTTAATAAAATTAAATGTTCAAAATAATTGCAACTACCTTGAAAACGTCCGATGCCACATCCTTTCCAAATTAAAATGTACTGTTCCATTAATAATTCAAGACTAATTTAACACAAAATAAAAAAAGGAAGCATTGCTTCCTTTCGACTAGTTAAAATTAAATTCTGTGTCCTTTTTCGACTAAAAATTATTCAGATCGTTCCGGAATCTCGTCCGTGTTTCTTTCGGTACTGTAAGGGGGTCAAATTATGAAGCTCAAAAAAGAATTTGTAAAAATAATATCTGTTTTCATAGCCCACAGATTCTATTATACTGCCAATAGACATACGGGTATTCAGAAGCAGATCTTCAGCCTTTGACATTCGGATTTTTCTATGAAATTCCGAAAAAGTCATACCTGTATGCTTTTTAATAAGCCTTGCATAATAATCCTGCTGGAAATGAAACCTTTTGGTAAGCTCTTTGAGAGAAGCATCTTTATAATTTCCCCTCATATACTCTTCTATTTCTGAGAACAAGAGTTCATTCATTTTTTTCAGGTGTGTTGAAGTAAGAAGTATATCATAATCCTTGGTCAATATATCAAATACCCGTATCATGAGCCCTTTAACAATATACTTTGCACCTTTTCCATTTTTAAATTTCTCCTCTGCAACCTGTTCAATTAAAGAAAATATTTCATTGTCTGTATATCGTGGATTAAATTGCAGGAACTGTTTTATACTTTTCTGTTCCAGTAAAGCTTTCCTGATAAATTTCTGAACTTTATTATCCAGCTCCGAAAGAAACAACTCGTCAAATAAATCCTCTTTCATTCCCAAGAAAATAACATAGTTATCCTGATTCTTTACAAAATCCGCATGTTCGCTATTTCTGTCTATTATGCATATGCTTCCCTGAGGAAAAGTATATTTTACTCCCGCAATCAGCTGATTTAATTCCCCTTTTACAACATAGGCCATTTCTATAAAATTATGGCGGTGCAGCGGAGTCATATGGGAGTTCTGATGATCCCGGTAATCTGTTATTACGGGCGGGCTGAAATCCAAAGAGACTATGATTTTGGAATCCGGTAAAGTTCTCCATGAAATTATAACCAAAGATTCATTGATACTATAAACCATATCATTACCGCCTGGGCAAACCCTCATTAGATCCTGAGATAACATCTGAGCTATAGCGTTTTCTTGTGCTGATGCTATTGAATCAGTATCATCAAGTAATTCATAATGCTTCATTAAGTCCATATTTATCACACCTTTTTGGTATTGGTTTATTTCACAGCTTTTCCGCCAAAAACTTCATATGCCCTAATTGAATTGATGAAAATTGAAACTATTTGCCGTAACACAAAAAATCTTACCGATCCATACGAGCTTTTAATTCAACCCCGTGATATCAATTTTTCGCTCTTATTAAGCTGGCTTCCAGGCAAAATTAAACCTTTAAAGAACCTCGAAACCCTCTGGCAGCATAATATGATTCCGCACCATTATGGTACACAAACACAGTGTCGTACCGGCAATCACAAAAGATGGCTCCTCCGAGTTTTCTAATATGGTCAGGTGTTTTCACCCAGCTCGATGTTTTCGCATCAAACCTTCCAAGTTTCTGAAGCCCCCGGTATTCTTCCTCCGTTAAAAGCTCAATGCTCATGGCTTCAGCCATATCAATAGCGCTATTTTCCGGTTTATGTTCTTTCCTTGATTCCAATGCCTCACGGTCGTAACAAACACTTCTGCGGCCTTTGGGACTTTCTGATGAACAATCATAAAAAATGTATTTATCTGTATTTTTGTCATAGCCAACAACATCCGGCTCGCCACCGGTTATCTCCATTTCATTGAGGGACCATAGTTTATCAAAATCAGTTTCAAGCTTTGCCTGTACCTTATTCCAATCAAGACCTTTATGGAAGTCCAAATTTTTCTTAAAACGGTTTTTCAACGTTCTAATTAATTCCTCACGTTGTTCCGGTGATAACTCTTTTTTATTTCTGTTATTGTTAATCTGCATCATGATAATCTCTCCATAATTTTAATCAAAATAGTAAATATATTATGCACGCTTGTCAAGATATAAATCCAGAAATCTTCAATATGAACTCCTTTTTTGAAAAAGCATTCCTGCGTGATCAGCCCGCCTTTATCCCCTCTCATACAGCGGACAGCTATCAGACGGCTGATTTAAAAAGTCGCCGTAACGAGAGTAAAATATTGATTGTTGATTTCTGAATGTATTTTATATTGACAAAATTGATGAAACATCATATCATAGATAAAGACAGTCTCTATTATCTTTTAAATTGAGAGGGATTAATATGAAATACACAAAAGCAACAAATTATGCTCTGCACATCATGGGGTACATGGTAAGATATGAAGGCAAAGAAAATCTGAGCCTACAGCCATTGGCAAGCCACATGAACATATCTCCCACCTATCTTTCCAAGATATTAACCCAGCTTGTCAAAGCGGATCTTATACAATCCGTTCCTGGAGTTAATGGTGGGTATAGCCTGCGTAAAAAGAAAGAAAATATCTCTTTTCTTGATGTGATACAGGCCATTGAGGGAAGTGGCGCTCTATTTACCTGTGAAATGGTCGAGGAAGAATGTTGTTTTCAAAAGGTTATGCAAGAAGCGGAAAGCCGGATGGAATCCTATTTGCAAGAAAAAACAATATATAAGGTTGTAAAAGACATTCCCTCTCATAGCACCTGTGATTAACAGGTCTTTTTAGTGGGAGTAAGTAACTTTTTTATTCGGCAATTAAGGATAACTAGGGTCTTTAATATATTTAATACAAGGAGGAACATTTTATGTCTATTAATAATTATAGCTCTCATCATCATGTTATGGGTGAGCAAAATTTCATCAATAAAATTCAATTTCTGGACGGAGCCATGAGAAAGAGGCTATCTCCTCCCGAGGACATTTTGAAATTGCTGCCCATACAGAAAAAAAGCCATATCTTAGACGCAGGCGCCGGTTCCGGGTACCTGACGCTTCCCGCCGCCAAGCGTACAGATGGAACAGTTTATGCGTTGGATATCGATTCCCGGATGCTGAATGTAATTGGTTTAAAAGCAAAGTCTGAGAATATAACGAATATTCAACTGACACAAGGTGGAATTGACCCCATTCCGCTGGCAGACGGCTCAGTTGATATTGTATTAGCCTCTCTTATCCTGCATGAGGTGGGGCCGCTCTCCCCGGCACTCATGCAAATGAGCCGCGTGCTTAAAACAGGAGGATATTTTCTGTGCGTGGAATATGAAAAAGAAGAAAACACTGTGCAAGGGCCGCCCATGCATATTCGCATTTCTTCTGTCCGGATGGAGCAAGAGCTTATTTCTGCCGGCTTCCGCATCGAACAAAAGGTTTTTCCCGGAGAGTCCATATATATCATTACCGCAAGAAAATAGGAGGTCTTTATAATGAATACAATCAACGAACAATTAGGCTCAGCATCGGTTGGAAAGCTGCTTCTCAAATTTTCTATTCCTGCCATTGCAGGTATGTTGGTTAACTCGCTATACAACCTCCTTGACCGTCTCTTTGTTGGCAGGCTTGGTGCCCTGGCAATGACAGGAATCGGTATAACATTGCCATTCATGACATTGATCTCAGCCTTTACCTCATTGGTTGGCATCGGTACTTCATCTATTGTTTCCCTGCGGCTGGGACAGACCAGGAAGGCAGATGCGGAAAAGGTGCTGGGTAATGCCTTCTCTATGCTTACCCTGCTTATGCTGATGGTTACCGTCGTTGGGTTGGCATTCAAGAAGACAATATTGACTTTACTTGGAGCCAGCGAAGCGACAATGGGCTATGCCTCGGACTACATTACCATTATACTTCTTGGAAGTGTATTTCAGGGCATTGGTGCAGGCCTTAGCAATGTGATCCGGGCAGAGGGGCATCCAGTCAAAGCTACGATAGTACTGGTAATTGGTACAGTACTGGATATACTTCTTAACCCGCTTTTCATTTTTACCTTTAATATGGGAATTGCCGGTGCAGCATGGACGACCGTTATTTCGGCATCTGTAACATCTGTTTTGGTATTCACCCATTTTGTTGGTAAGCGAGGCTTACTAAAGCTTCACCGGGTAAATTTAAAACTTAGTTTACCCATCGTCAAGGATATTATCAGTATTGGAATAGTCCCGTTTTTTATGCAAATTGCGGTTTTTATTGTAGGTATCATATCCAATAACGCACTTAAAACATACGGAGGAGATGTGGCAATCGGTGCAATGACAATTGTAAATGCGGTCATGGTTCTATTCCTTATGTCCGCCATGGGAATTACACAGGGGGCTCAGCCTATTCTTGGATTCAACTACGGTGCACAGCATTATGATCGGGTAAAGAAAACCTTGAAGCTAGAATTGATTTCAGTAATTTCCATCTGTATATTTACCTTTTTAATGGTACAATTTTTCCCCGCAGGTCTTGCCCGTATTTTCAGTAATGACTTAGAGTTGATTAGTGCCGCCCGCTATGGTATGCGTATCTTCCTGCTGATGCTCCCGATTATAGGTGTTCAAATTGTGGGTGCAAGTTACTTTCAGGCTATAGGAGCAGCAAAAAAAGCTATGCTTCTTGGTTTACTAAGACAAGTAGCCACTCTAGTCCCAATGCTACTGATCCTCCCCAACTTTTTTGGGTTGACCGGAGTGTGGGCGGCAGGACCGGCATCAGATTTTATCTCATGCAGTGTAGCCATTGTTTTTCTAATAAGGGAAATGAATAGACTTAGTAAGACTGAGCATATTGAACATATACCAACTTGACGAAATCGTTTCTTTGTTGGAAAACCCGGGGCCCTGTCTATGACCGGAATCGTTCGTTAAATTCCCGTTAAATCTACAAACACTATGCTTCTTCAAACTCCCTTCCGTAAACCTCAATCTGACTCAGAGCCGGGAAAGGAGACGGATCATCAGACTTAATCAAATTACTAAGCCTGACCAGAGTTGTTATCTTTTTTTGAAAAGTTAATTTATGGGGTTTCTGACTCTTTTCCAACTGCCAATCAATAGAAGTTCCATCGGAAAAAGACAAAGTGACTTGTGTCCACCAATTGTCATGTGGAAAGTCAGCGCGGGTATACAGGATAATTTTATCAGTCTCTATTTTACGGCCAAAATCAACCAAAATTGTTGCATCCTCCTGTCTGTTAATTCCCCATGATTGGAAAGGCCATTCTCCGTGTGAAGTATTGGCAACAACACCATCTATTGCATTCCTTGCTGCAAAAACCGCTTCCCCTCTGGTCTCAACATTTGCTGCAGCATGAGGATAGCAATTGGTTTCCCCGTGCTGATCAGCAACATTTAACGCAAGATTCCTATATACTCCTATCTCATCCCCGGTAGCAACCCGTGCATAAAGATAGTGTTTACTTCCACAGAAAACTTTTGGAGAATAGCTTATTCTCTTTTCCCCGAAAGGTACGTTATAGTTTACATCACCTGTAATATATACGAAAGCAGGCCCAAGGGCATCATCAATCTGCAGAAGAATATTAAGATTTTTTACAGACGACTCCAGGCGTATTACATCACCAGGCTCATATTCCGAAGTGTAGGCAAGAGTCACTTCATTTTCTCCGGTATTTTGCAGCTTTACATTTTGATCTTTATCAATAATTTTTAAGGTTAATTCCGCCATAATAACTCCTTTAAAATATTTATTGCTTTAATTATATTCTCCAATGAATTTTTCTGATTATTACGTTAATCCAAGTATATCATTCACTTTATACTAATTCCTGTTATATATTATCGAAAATATTGCAAATCCTACACTATAAATTTATAGATTAAATTTTTAGTATAGTAATGTCTGTACAATCTTTATGATAATCTTAAAGAAATTTCTAAATCAGGTATTCAAGATTTCTTTGATAATATAATTTCTTTAAATTTTTCAGCGGCATTGGAGTGTACTGAGCTTTTCATTTCAATAAGTCCTATGCCTCTGGTAGGAAGCTGATTTTCCAGCTTGACATGAAACACCTCATTGTTATCGATAAACTGTCCACAAAGTTCCATTGGGATGAAAGCCAGACCCATGTTGTTCCTGACAAAACTGATAATCAAATCGAGACTGCCAAGCTCCAGGATAGGTGACAAGGATATACCGGCTTTTTCAAAAAAATCGTCAATGCATAAACGGCTGATGCTTTTACGTTCCAGCATTACAAGCGAATATTGGGATAGCTCGGAGAAAGACATGCTGCCGTTTGTCAGATTTTTATATATCGCGCCGCCGATCAAAATATCATGGACTTCACAACATCTCGTTATAGAGAGTGTATCATCCTCAAAGGGTAAGTTTATAAAGCCAAAATCCACCTGCCCGCTTTTAAGTAACTCAACAGTTTCAAGTGAAGTCCGATTTGTGATTTCTAATCTGATTCCAGGATATTTTTTTGCAAAGCTTGTAATATACGGTAAAAGATAATAGTTGCAAATTGTATCGCTGGCACTGATGGATATTATTCCGCTTTCCAGATGCACCAACTTTTCAATCCTGGTTTCAGCCAATGAAATATGTGAAAATGCTTTTTCAAGCTCATCAAAAAGCACCTGTCCTTCGTAAGTTAAAGTAATACCTTTTTTCGATCTGATACAAAGAACCGTGTGCAGCTGTTCTTCCAAAGTTTTTAATGCAGTACTTATATTCGGCTGTGATACATACAAATTTTCTGCCGCACGAGTCAGATTGCGTGTTTTGCCAATCTCATAGAACACTTTATATAATTCCAGCGAAGTTCCTTTCATATTATCACATCCATAAGTATAATTTATTGATACGATATATAATATATATTTTATTTATCATTGTCAACGGAGTATACTGCAAATAGAAGTGATATTTTGAAGGGAGATGTATTATATGTCAATAAAAGTAGTAGTTGGAGCTCAATTTGGTGATGAAGGCAAAGGCAAGATGGTTGACTGGCTCGCAAAAGATGCCGATATGGTCGTGCGCTTTCAGGGAGGGGATAATGCCGGACATACGGTTATCAATGAGCATGGCGTTTTCAAACTGCATATTATTCCATGCGGAATATTCCGCCCCGGATGTAAATGTTTTATCGGAACCGGCACTGTCGTCAATCCTGATGTGTTGATTGCTGAGATGGAAATGCTTTATAAAGCAGGAATTGGCTTGTCAAATCTTATGCTTTCGGAGAAAGCGCAGCTCATTATGCCCTGGCATGTTGCCTTAGATGAAGCTATGGAACGCTCCGGCGGCATAGGAACCACCAGGTGCGGCGTCGGGCAAGCTTATGCTGATAAATTCCTTCGTAAAAATTTCCGTGCTGAAGATTTACGCAATATGGATGCTTTCAAAGAGAAATTGTCCCGGCATCTTGAGTTCGTAAATGCACAGCTTGCCTTTTATGGGGCAAAGCCGTTTTTATCTGAAAAAATTATTGAAAAATGCCTGTACTGGCAAGAAAAATTAATGCCTTTACTCTGTGATTCTTTTGATACCATTCATTCTGCTCTTGTAAAAAAAGCTAACATCATATTCGAAGGACAGCTTGGAACAATGAAAGATATCGACCTCGGCATCTATCCCTTTGTCACGTCATCAAATCCTGTTGCCGCTTATGCTGCGGTAAGCGGAGGATTTTCACCCAAATTAATTGATTGTATTACAGGCGTGTGCAAAGCCTTCTCCAGTGCAGTAGGCGATGGGCCCTTCCCTACTGAAATGCCTGAAGGCGACGCTTCGCTGCTTCGTGGTTCCGGCTTAAATTCGGATGATGAGTACGGGGCAAGAACAGGGCGCCCTCGCCGTATTGGGTGGCTTGATTTACCTGTTTTACAGTATGCAAACGCAATAAACGGTTTTGATGAATTGGCTCTGACAAAGCTCGACAAATTAGACTCATTACCTGAAATCAAGGTGTGTACCCATTACACACTTAATGGTATGACACTTAAGAATATGCCCAATACCCATGACCTTTATCGAGTAGAACCGATATATGAAGCCATACCGGGCTGGTTATCCGACACATCGGGCTGCAATACCTTTAATGAATTGCCCGAAAATGCAAAACATTATGTTAAAACAATCAGTAAAAAAATCGGTGTACCAATCCGGTATATCGGAAATGGGGCAACCAGGGCGAGTATGATTTTAGTCTGAAGGAGGTAGTTTACTTATGCATCTCTAAATATAGCGTCTTACTTTATTCATATAATTTATATACTCTTCCCCGAATTTCTTTACGCACCATCTTTCTTCAGATAGGATAATCCAGTGCGCTGATATCTGGAAGACCATCAGTATTGCAAGCAATATTAATGACTGAGTAAGCAGCACACAACCTAAAAAATAAATGAAATATGCCACATACATAGGATTACGGGAAATTCTGTATAACCCTTTAAGATTAATGCCATTCTCGGCAGGTTTTGCAAAATTTGATACCGACACAATACAGAACAGGACTCCTAATCCATATATCACCAAACCTGTATAAAGCCAGTATGGATTAGTCGTAATCTTGAGGAAGCACAGATATACAATGAGCAGAATGTTTGAAATCTGATAAAACCAGTACACTGCTTTTTCTTTTCCAAGCAGCGGAGCGAAGAAGGCCGCACGATTTAATGCTTCCTTGTCCAATATGCCTAAAAGTACAAATCTTATAAGTATAAATGGTATTAAAATCAGAAATGCATTCATAGTATCCCCAATTCTCCTCTTGTATCTTTGCCCATAGTATTTTATCTCAAATTCTGATTTACTGCTTTGTTGGATTATATAAATAATCCGAAGTTCAATTAATATTGTACTATAAAAAAGGAAAGCAGTCGATATTTACGATCTGGTGCTTCATTTATCTTCGTTAAATCGAGATTAATGTCTCAAAAACTCAGTTATCTAATCCTAAGGATTTTGAAAATGTATCCTTAAATCGATGATTCAGATAATTTTATGTCTAAAATGTTATTCTTGCTCATAATAATTGAAACACGATGTGTCTGCAATTGTCACTGGTAGAATATTGTCAAATTCAAACCACAATTCATGAAGCCATCACAATTTGTTATGGTTCATTTCCTCTCCCATGACCTCTTTTCCCGAAAAATACATCAAGTATGTATTTCCCTCCACGGTATCAAACTCCCACAGGACTTTTTCAGAGGCATACAAATCAACAGGAGAGCCACCATAGACAACCACCGCCCTTTCATTTGTCATAAACCTGCATATGCCACCCCTCCCGGATTTGACCACGATCTTCTCCGGTTGTCCATCCTTCCATTGCATATCAACCGTAAAGCCACCTCTTGCCCGCAACCCTCTCACAAATCCATCCGGCCATTGTTTAGGCAGTGCCGGTAAAAAGCGAATATATCCCTCATGACTCTGAAGCAGCATTTCAGCAATTCCTGCAGTTCCTCCGAAGTTGGCATCTATCTGGAAAATTCCGTCCGGATATATTTTCCCCAGAAGACATGGAGATACGAGCTTTGTAATGAGAAGTTTCAACGCGTAAAGGCTGTTTTCAGCATCATGCAGTCTTGCCCATAAATTGATGCGCCAGGCAAGCCCCCAGCCCTGAAGTACAAAATCCCGGAAACTTAGAGATACTCTTGATGCCTCAGCCAACTCCGGAGTGTCACAGGGATTGATCTGCCAGCCCGGATATAAGCCATACAGGAAGGAGCAGTGTGAGTCTTTTAGTTCCGGATCGTCCCAGTCGTCAGACCATTCCTGCAACTGTCCAAACCGACCTATCTTGTATGGCAGCAGTCTGTCATAAGCCGCTTTCAGCTGTGCGGCAAAGGGGGCATCGATTCCAAGAATACTGCAAGCTTCCATTACATTACTGAATAATTCTTTGGTCAACGCCGTATCCATTGTGGTCCCAAAACTGACAGCGGCAACCTGCCCATCCCTTGCTCTGAAAGTCCGTTCCGGAGACGTACCGGGGCATACCCCCAGATACCCGTCTGCATCCTCTATCAACGAATCCAGCAAAAATTCGGCACATTCCTTCATAATAGGATATGCTGTCATTTTAAGATAGTCTCTGTCCATACTGTATATATAATGAAGCCATACATGCTGGCACAGCCAGGGTCCACTCATCAGCCAATTGGCCCAGGATGGATTTCCGATGCCTTCTCCCACTGGACTGATTGCATTCCATATATCTCCGTTGGAGGCAGTTGCCCACCCCGTGGCACCGTAATAAGCTCTTGCCGTTTTTCTTCCATTAATGCGAAGCCGGTCGATGTAATTAATAAAAACACCATGGCATTCAGGTAAATTACATACTTCTGCAGGCCAATAATTCATCTGAGCATTGATATTCAATGTCCAGTTGCTACTCCAGGGCGGCCTTACCTCCTCATTCCAGATACCCTGCAGGTTCGCCGGAAAATTACCAGGTCGTGAACTGGATATGAGAAGGTATCGCCCAAACTGAAAGAAAAGTGCATAAAGTTCTGGATCTTCTTCCTCTTTCCTTAACATTTCAAGCCGCTGATCCATTGGAAGGGAAGAATTTTTTGAAACACCAAGACAAATATCAACACGGTCGAACAGTTTCTTGAAATCTCTTACATGAGATTGCTTCAGAACCCAGTATTTTTTCACCATGGCTTTCGCCAAAATATTCGAGCAGATAGCTGCAACATTCCTTCCCTGCACACTAGGACTTTTATCATAGCCATTAAAACTTGTAGCCGCTGTCAGCAGCAGAGTTACACTGTCAGCTCCTTTTACATGCAACCCTTTAGCATCCGTCCATAGCCTCCCCCCATCCGAAGCTGCTCTAAGCTGTGCCATGTAACACATCCCCTTGTCATGCTCATATATAACCGCACACGGTATTTCTCCCTTGTAGTTCGGTTCAACATGACTGGGAGCTTCTCCCTTTAAAAGGATGCTTCCATTTTCAGAAGGAAGCATGGTATGCTGCAGCACGCTGTCCATTTTTGCATCAAAGGTAACTCCTCCGGGTTCACTGCATGAAATATGAATAACCAACACATCATCAGGATTGCTGCAAAAATATTCCCGTATATACCGTCGGTGGCCAACGCTGTAACATACTTTTACAATTGCGTCATTAAGCACAAGCTCCCGGCGATAGTACTCTGCTTCGGCTTCGTGTCTGAAATTCATCCTCAAATTTCCAAGAGGCATATACGATTCATTAAATGGGCCTTGCATTTTTTGCGCAACTTTATCCGCGTCTTCATATCTTCCCTCAAAGATTAACCTGCGTACTTCCGGCAAATATTCCATACATTTTGGATCAAGAGTTTCTATGGGTTCTCCCGACCATAGGGTTTCTTCATTAATTTTAACAACCTCATTCTCAATTCCGCCAAAAATCAGGCCGCCTATACGTCCGTTCCCAACCGGGAACGCGGTGTTCCAATCAGATTTTTCGCCGATTCTGCCATCCTGGTTCACTTTGCTGAGATTTTCCGGCGTACCTCCGATGAAATCCCTGGCCGGAGCTTTGAGCCACAACTTGCTTCTAGCTTTAATATTGGTACGAAATGGGCAATTGCTTAAATTTGTATCTCCAGTAATTTTCAAAAAACACCTCTCAAAATATCTTCTTTTCAAACTTTCACTTTAACTTTTAGACGGATAACAAAACAGAATTACCAATTTCCCGGCTGAAATAAGGCTTTGGCAGGTAAATCGCTTCGCCAACCCCAGACGGGAGGATCGGCATACCCCCTGCTGTAGTTTCAGATGTCGGTTCATAATATATTTTATAGATAAGCTCTCCTGGATTATTGAATTTGCCACTGCTGGTTATTTCCCGCAGAATAAGTCCATTGTATAACTGGTACTCCGTCCACGGTAGAGGCATCTTTAATATCAATGAATTTACCGCTATGTCGGGCAAAAATCCCGTAATAGCCTCCGGCTTGCGGCACGAATCCGAACTGTTGGTT
The DNA here is from genome assembly GCA_023392075.1 of Bacillota bacterium. Taxonomy (GTDB): domain Bacteria; phylum Bacillota; class Clostridia; order Acetivibrionales; family DSM-1351; genus Ruminiclostridium. The sequence continues at coordinate 49,615 of JAEVZU010000179.1, forward strand.
TTGACCTATGCCGGATGCCCATTGTATTACATTGGCGCCATCGGCAACCGTTGCTCCGTTAATATCCATATACTTACCGGTTTTTACATTTTTGAATTTGTAAAAGCCATTTCCTGCACTTTCCAATACCCATTGCTGGCTGGTGTCACCACTATAAGTGTATTGTACAATCTGAGCGCCATCGTTGGTTGCTCCACCGTTTACCATTGCACATTTGCCACTATGTTTTGCCATCAGTGCATAAGTTGTACCGACACTTAAAGGAAATACTGCAAAGTTGGAAACGTTGCTGGTATTACTGCCAATACTGAAATTACCTTGAGAAGCATTTGTAATGTTGGTTCCATTAATTTTCAGTGCGTAGAACCATATATTTTTAATTCTGCGGTTGGTGTCATAGCCATTAATTGATGAGCCAGGGGTATAGCCCGGCTGATTATATGAACAATTTGTAAAATAAATACTATCAATTTCACGCCCTGGGTTATAGTTGTAAGTTGAGTTATAAACTACTGCCATACCTATAAAGCTTTTTCCAAAAGAAGGCTCCATGTAACCGGTTACACGAATATTGCTGAATTTAAAATTAGCAGCCCTTACCCTGTCACCCACTGTGAAGTATATGACAGGACGTCCTGACGTGCGGCTCCAATCATCAATGTCGACATTCGCAACAGTCACATCTCGTATTTCCTCGTCAGTATTTTGGTCACCATATACACCTACATGGATTGCCTGTGCCAAATCGGGCAAAAGAACCGAATTGGTGACTGTAGCATTCTCACAAGTACCTGTATAGCCACTCTTTCCTCCTCCGTAAAATGTAATGGCATCATCGTTTGTACGTATAAAAACATCATGGATGTTAACTCCGTTAGAACAAAAAATGTCGTATCCATCGCCCCATTTCTTTGAGCTGAAAGATGCCGTATTACTAATTGACAAATTGTTGGTTTGTGCACAGTTTAACCCAGCGCCACCATTGCCGCCCCAACCATGGTTTAAGTCGATAACACCATCAATAGTGACATTGCTGGACCTTTTTACTTCAAGTGCGTTATACGATGCCCTATAAATAAACCCTCTTCCAAGGATTTTGACATTCGTTACATCGTTGGCAACAACACCCGCTACAGCGGCGCCCCCTTGTACATAAAGTGTTTGTCCGCTACTGAGGGTTATAGTGTTCGTGATATTGGTGCCAGTGGGAACAAATATTACGTTCGGGTCACCATTTTGCGGAGGGTTAGCTTCCATAGGATTGGCGATGATATGAATGCAATTGTTGTAATGGTCACCGTTTATGTCAACATAAAACTTTTCGGGACCTGGTATAGAGAAGGTAATTGTATTGTTGCTAATGGTGGGTGTGATATTAAGCGATGCAGGGCGTACAGCTGCACTGGAAACAGTACCTGAAAAAATAATCTTGATATCGATTTTTCCTTCACAGTCAAAGTTGGCAACAGTAGTATTAACCTGCGACCCGCTTTGGTTGGTAACAAGAGCATTGTAAAGCGGTATAGCTGTATATGCCGATGCTCCATCTTGCTTTGCCTGAACAGCATAAGGAAACTGACATCCCTGTAAACCCGAAAGCTGGGGATATGTTATCAACTGGGCAGCAACAGCACCTGCGGTAGAGGGAAACATTATTATCGAGCAAGCTACTGACAAGGCCAAAGCAATGGCCAAAATTTTACGCAAAAACTTACTAATAGCAACACCATTTAAACTTAACACATCTTTTTTAAACATACCTGACCTCCTTTTAAATTTTAGTTTCTTGAATTAAGAATCACTTCCTTTTTTCCGGTTTATGAAATTAATACCGCCAAATAAAATAGTACCATTACTATGGAAACCATCAGCACTTCCATTTATGGAATTAGGGTACTATCCGTCTCTATTTTTATAATTGTATCGATTGGATCGGTTTGCTCAGGTGAAATTTGAATTTTTAAACTGTAGCTATCTTGCGAAAAAATCACATTTTCACCGTTGAGCTTTGAACAACTGGCAATCTTTGGGCTGATTCCAGGCAGCATAACTTTCGTAAACTCCGGAAAATCCAAAATATGCAGATAGATGACATTCTCCCTACATGTGCTGCCATAGACATTGTCCAATGGCTGGAACGGCCCTCCCCGAGTGCCATAGATACTCTCACCGTTTGTTTTAAGCCAGCTGCCCAACTGCTTCAGTACTGCAACCATACTTGAAGGAATTTTTCCATTTCCGTCAGGCCCTACGTTGATCAGAGTATTTCCATTCCTGATTGCCGCATTGATTAACAGATTAATTACTCTCTCTGCAGGCATTGTGTTTTCATCCGGCGTATATCCCCATGCACTTCCCAGAGTAAAGCCTTTTTCCCATGGAAAGGGAATGATCTGACCCTTTATATCATGGCTGCCTTCATCACATCTGAAATCCCCAACCAATCCTGATCTTGGATTGATTACAATGGAAGGCTGATATTTTCTCACCATACGGTTGAGCTTCACCGGTTCCCAGAACCATGCGGCAGAGGCATCCGACCCCTTATGTGCCAGCCATGCACCGTCGTACCACAGCACACTGATTTCTCCGTATTCTGACATGAGTTCTTCTATTTGTCCATAGCACTGTGCTTTCATCAATGCAGCATTTTCCTCCATTTGCTCTGGATAAAAATAACCCGGAAAACGCCAATCCATAGGTGAATAGTACAAGCCCGCGCTGATACCACATTTTCGGAAAGCCTCCAGATATTCTTTTACAAAATCCCGTTTTGATGCAGTTTTTGCGGAGGTAAACTCCAGATAACTACTTCTGCTGTCCCACATTGCAAATCCATCATGGTGGCGCGTTACAAATATGGAATATTTCGCACCTGCCTCCGACGCAATAGCCGCCCATTCGTCCATATCTATATTCAACGGGCTAAACGCTTCGGCAAGCCTGGCATATTCCTCGGCGGAAATATGATTGTTATGCATTCCCCATTCTCCCTGCCCATGTATAGCATACAGTCCCCAGTGAATAAACAGTCCAACTTTTGCGTCCATCCACCATTTCATTTTTTCATTCGGCAGGTTTAGCATGGAATCTTTTACTCCGTCACCAGCTTTCAGGTTAACGCTGCTTTTCAGCATAGATTGCAGTTCTGCTCCTGTCATTTCACGAACATAGTCTTGTTGAGCCATCACATCATTCTCCTCCGTTTTAATGTCTGTCATATTAGATTATAAATATTATGTAAAATATCTTCTTGTCAATTTAACTGACGGTATTGATCCGGTGTACAGCCAGTATGGTTTTTAAATTGACGGATAAAGGTTGATGCCCCTGATATGCCTACCAGTCTGGCAATGTCTGCAATTTTCATGTGTTTATGTTTAAGAATAAGCTCTTTCGCCTCTTCCATGCGCTTATTGTTAATGTAAATTGACAGGTTAATACCTGTATTCTTTTTAAACCAGGATGATAAATACACTGGTGTTATACCAAAATAGGACGATATTGACTCAAGGCTTAATGCTTCGGTATAATGTTGGTTAACATAATCAACAATTTCATATCTTAGCGCCGTATGCTCTTTAGAAGTCCCTGCATTTAACCTTTTATAATCATCAAGTAATATATAATACATGTAAACAGGATGATATACTGTAAGTGTCTTTGTTGTTTTAAATTCGGAGATTTCCATGACATTGTTCGCCTGATTTGCCAGCGCCAGCAAAAGTCCTGCCAATTGTGCATAATAGGAAATAAAATCTTTCAGCATAATGGAATTATCGGAGAAGAATATACGTTCAAAAGTTTCCTCCAGATCTTTTGAAGTTCCGCTCATAGAATATTTCGCAATGGTATTCTGAATTTCAAAGGATATTGTGGCAGGGCAGTATTGTGCCACTTTTTGATCCTGTATGTTAACCGCATATTTTCTTTCCAGCGGTATACCGTTTGATAGCATTCTCTGATAGCTCTGATAATACACCTGATGAAGCTTGATAAAATCATTGCTGACGTCGCTCAATCCTATAAATACCATCGTTGTCGGCTTTATATTACAAAAATATTCATCTATACTTATACGGATTTTGTCTATATCATGCTCATCAGAAATGATATAGGCATGAAGAAAGCTATTGATCACGATAGGTTTACAGCCCAGGGTATCCATAAAGTAATCATCGGAATTGGTAAACAGCTCTTCTCCGCCTCCGGTCTGATTCTGTATGGCTATGGACATCATTCGGTATTGGCCGTATTGATTTTGCAGATGATCCGCAAGCTGTTGACTTATTCCCTGTTTGGAATGAATCGCATAATTCAGTTCAATGTGTGATCCGGCCCTCTGACTATTCAAAATCTGATTTTGCATCTGTTTGTTTTCATTCATGATATTATTCACCATAACATTAATATTATCAATCTCATTATGGCTGGCATATTGACTGGTATATTTTTTTGTTACTTCCTTCAACGGAAGATAAATTCTCGTATTTAAAAATACCAATAAAATGCATCCTGCAAGCAATATGATTCCTGCAAATATATATATTAAATTATTTTGCTGCTGCAGTTTTTCAATATTAGAGGCTTTTTCTACCAGTATAAACTGAAACCCGTTTGGAAGTGATTTCTTATTTAAAAAAAATTTTTCTCCTGAATAGCCTATATAATTTGCCGTAGCTCTCTTCACATCAATATCCTGTATCATTTCTTCCGCCTTACCGGAGCTTGCCGCAAATACTCTTCCATTTTCATACAACACAATGATTTCACAGTCCGGCACAACCGAAGTGATCTCTTTTAGTCCACAGAATTTCACCGTATTAAGCTCGATGATAAATGTACCATAGTTATAGCTGTTGGATACATAATAATTTTTTCCTCCCGCAGAATAGAAACCATTACCTGAATTTGAAAAATCCGGAACTTGCTCCTTGTTGGAAAATCCATTTAAAAAGTATTCTTTATCCAGGATAACATACTTGGGCATAATAAATTTTCCGCTGTTTTTTACATACGCATAAACCCGCTCAGCATAGGGTAAGGAATATTGAATAATCAAAAGTTTTTCAGAAGCCAGCTTTCCATACTGTATAAAGGATTGAATGGGTAATTTATTAGACATTGCAATAACAAAAGAAGGATCACTTTCACACATTTTAACAAACGTCGTCAGTCTGCTGGTTTCTGTTTGAAAGTTTACAGTAATATTATCCATAATCTGTTCTGAGTATTTTTCCGCTTCTACTTTAAATTTCCGGCTTGCATATAGATAATTTGTAATAAAAATGCAAATGAAAAGAACTGATAATACCACATTTACAATCAGTATCTGATGAAAAATACTTCTTCTATTCGTATGATTCAAAAATATCCCTCCTATTGACATTATCAGCTTATTTACATGGGAAAAGAGACTGGCAAGATCTGCAGCCTCAGATTCCCTTTTTATTTTATTTCTTTTTTCCCTTTATTTTTGAATTATATATATCCATTGCCTTTTGAATATTCCCCATTGCATTGAGTTCTTTAACATATGCATCCCATTTATCAAAGGAGCGGCTGCCAAGTATGAACGCCGCCATCTGCTCCGACGCATATGTATCGATGGGTGTCATTATATTTGCATATTCAGCTGCTTCATCTGTTGATAAAGGATCCATGATTATTTTTGAGAATGGTAAAGCCTGCTCATCATTATAATTAGCCTTGATATATCCGGGTACAGTATTATTGGTCGTCTTACCTTTATAAATAAAATCTTCTAGCAAGCCTTGTGCCAACTGTGACTCAAGACCGGCATTCATATCCTGTATCTGGGGGAATATACCGGAACGACATGTTCCAGTACCAACACCAGCTTTATTCAATCCATCTATATCAGCTTTTATAGCATCCGAAAAATGCTTTGCTCCGTTTGTCACTGTATAGGTATTACCCTCAACTCCCCAGTTTAATATAGTACTAACGGTATCTGACATTTGATAGTCCATAAATCTAAGCAGCTCATCCACATTCTTTGATTGTGCATTCACCAAAACCGCCCAGTTAGGAAGAATTCTAACATCATCCGAAGATCCTTTATTATATACCCACGGTTTACCATACTTTGGATTTTCAAGTCCGGGAATCAATACCCAATTCTGATTAGGGTATTTCTTATTCCATTCGGCTGGAGAACCATACCATACTGAAGGTATAATCATGGCTTCCCCTGCTGCTACTGCTCCATCTCCATTGGCTGTTGTCTGCGTAAAAAAATCCGGAGAGATTAACTTTTCTTTATACCATTTATTCATTTCCATCAGTGCTTCCTTATATGCCTCTGTTAGCGGAGAATAAACAAACTTGGAACCATCATAAAACCGGCCTTCAAATTTTGTATTCTGGAATACACAGGTAAAATGATTTGCAGCAGCCAGAACATCCATGGGTGGCATCCATTCAGCAGCCTGTATGATAGGATACTTGTCAGGGTAGATTTCTTTCAACTTCTTTGCTGCGGCAAACAAATCATCAATCGTCTCTGGCACATCAATCCCGTTTTTATCAAAAATATCTTTTCTGATTGCCGTACTGTAAGCAATTTCATTACTGCCTCCCGAGTAGTTCTTCCACCCGGCCTGGACACTGTAGAAGCCATATAGTTTACCGTCCGTCGAATATAAGTTATTTAAACTGTCAGGTGCTGAATCAAGGTATTTCTTATAAAGCGGCATTTTATCCATTTTTGCAGTTAATTCCATAAGTGTTCCGTTTGCTCCATAATCAAAAACCTCTTTCTGATTTATTCCCCATGATGTAAAAAGATCCGGCAACTGGTTGCTGGTCAACATAATTTTAAGCTTTTCACCGTAATCTGCCGCGCTTACATACTCAAATTTAATATCAAGTTTTCTTTCCATCAACTTTTCCATTTCAGAAAGCCAAGCGTCATTAGCGAGTTTACCTGTAGGTACTTCTCCAAAGTTCACCGTCATAACTTTAAAAGACAGCGTTTCTTTAGATATCTGAATTTCTTCCTCATTAGTCTTTTGAGTATTCTGTGTTTCATCCGACTCCTTACTACCACATCCCACAAGCATACTGAATGCCAGTAAAAAAAACAATAAAATGCCTACTGCTCTCTTCATAAAAGCCCTCCTTTATTATGTATAAACTTTATTTTATCCTGTGACTATCCCTTGACCGTACCAACAAAAACTCCTTTTACAAAGTATTTTTGCAAAAACGGATAGACACAGAGCACAGGCACAATGGTAATTATTATAGCTGCCATCTTGATATTCTCACCTGTCACCTTCATCATAGACATCATTGACCTTGATGCAGCATCCATATTTAGCATACTGCTGTTATTAAAAAGTATTTTACGCAATATCATTTGCATAGGATATTTAATTTCTTCATTAAGATAAATCAATGCAGTAAACCAGTCATTCCACTTTGCAACTAAAGTAAACAAGCCTATTGTTGCAAAAATTGCTTTGGAAAGCGGGATATAAAATTTTATAAACACCTGAAATTCCGTAGCACCATCAATAAGTGCGGATTCTCTTAAACTAGCTGGAAGATTTGTAAAAAAAGTACGGAACAATATGACGTTATAAGCACCAACACAAAAAGGCAACATCATAACCAGTTCATTGTTAATCAAGTGAAGGTCTCTCATTAACAAATATGTAGGAATGAGTCCTCCGCCAATAAACATAGTAATCGTTAAAAAAATTGTTATGATTTTTTTAAACATAAATTTTGGTATAGAAAGAGGATATGCCGTCAGTGCAGTAAAAAACAAAGTAAAAACGACGCCTCCAACTGCATATATTATGCTGTTTAAATACGATCTCATAATCAATGGATCCCTGAATACAGTTTCATATCCGCTCCAGTTAATTCCACCCTTGGGCCAGAAGAAAAATCCGTTTTTAATACTCTCAGGCCCGGCGCTTAAGGATACCGACAGGACATGAATCATTGGAAGAATCATGATTGCTGCTATGAAAAGCATAAATAAAGTATTAAATATATCAAATATAATACCCCGAAAACTGAACAGCCTGTAATCTCTATTTTTTTCCATAATTGCCTCCTTACCAAAGACTGTTTTCACTTAAAGATTTGCTTACTTTATTTGCCGCTATGATTAACAAACAGGAAACTAGATTCATTAAAAGTCCGATTGCCGCTGTATATTCATAACGCCCTCCTTGGATACCTTCACGGTATACATAAGTAGGTATGATATCTGCCGTTGAATAGATGCTAGGACTGTACATCAGCAGGATTTTTTGAAAATCACTTCCAAGGATACCGCTTACAGCAAAAATTAACATGATGGTAGTAGTCGGAAGTATTGCCGGCCAAGAGATATAGCGGACCTTATGCCATCTGTTTGCACCATCAATCGTTGCAGCTTCACTTAATTGAGGGTCTACATTCGACAGAGCCGCAAGATAAATAATTGTCCCCCATCCAATACCCTGCCAGATTCCAGAACCTATAAATATGGTTCTGAACCAGGATGCCTGGGTTAGAAAAGATATGGCCTCCCCTCCCAGTATCTGCCTGATACTATTTATAAACCCGTCAATTGAAAAGAATTCCTTTACCATACCGACAATAACAACAGTGGAAATAAAATGCGGGAAATAGGATATTGTCTGTATGGCTTTTTTAAAATGCAGATTTTTTATCTGATCGATAAGAAGAGCCAGTACAATTGGCGCGGGAAATCCTAAAAGTAAAGAATAAAATCCTAACAGGAAAGTATTTTTTATTAATCGCCAGGCTAATGGATTGCTGAAGAACATTTCGAAATATTTTAAACCAACCCATTCGCTTCCCAATATGCCCTTTGAAGCACTGTATTTTTGAAAGGCAATTAATGCACCATACATAGGTATATAATTGAATATAAATACAATTAGTACTCCTGGTAAAATCATTAAAATTAATTGCTTTTGCCTTAAAAAATCAGTCCAAAAATTTATTGCTTTTGGATTTAGATCTTTTTGCTGATTAATTGTTAACTTCTGATCTATTTTTGCGTTATCATCGTAATCCATATATTTCCTCCCTATATTACTTCAGACACTGTAAAAAATATATAGGAATAATCCCGCCATGGCTTTTTGTACAGATCCTGTTTCGTTTCGAGAGTAGGATATCAACATTAATGCGTATTGTCTATCCTCAGTATTTAAGATATATAGCTGTAATTTAATAAATCTTTATTTGAGAATATATTTAATCAATAATGAAAATTAAAGATAATATAGATTACAGCTGAAATATAAATAGAACCCCGGAAAATAAAACAGACAGCCGTCCTGGAAATGGCACTGGAACGTCTGTCTGTTTCAATTTCATTTTAATTATTTTGACAATAAATTATACAATACCTGAGCCATTTCCGCTCTTGAAGTAGTATCGCCGGGCAGTAGCTTTCCGCCGCTGCCGTTTACTGCTCCAGATCCCACTAGCACGGTTATGGCCTCTTTCGCCCATGCCGCAATGCTGTCGGCATCACTGAAGGTATTAATATCCTTTTCCTCCGTCACAGCCGGAAGCTCTCCAATGGATTTCAAAACATTGTACAAAAGTGTGAACATCTCCTGGCGGCTGATTTCTTTTCCTGGAGCAAACAAATTATTACCAACTCCGTCGGATATGCCCAACCTCTTGGCTGCTGCCAGGTAATCGCTGAAATATGTATTGCCTGCATCCGCAAAATTATCGCCATTATCAATATCAGGGCTTATGTCATATGCCAGCATCAACTGCACTATGAACTGCCCTCTGGTCAGTCTGGCATCGGGACTGAAATTGTTATCTCCGGTTCCCGTGGTGATTTCTCTGGCTGCAATAAATTCCACAGCTTTACGGTACCATTTGCCGGCCTCAACATCCTTAAAGCCGATCTTATTATATCCGACAGCAAAGGCTGAGAAGTAATTCGTCTTAAATGTAATGGTGCCTGTATCCGGGTTGTAGCTACTATTCACAATAACCTCAGCCTTTCCATTGTAACCTATGTTGTATATAATTATAGAATCAGCATCCTCGCCATCTTTTAGAGTATATGGCACAGTTACTGTGACTCCGCCGTCAAACCTGGAAATAGTCGTATCTCCGCTTCTGATACTAAAGTCAAATACAGGTCTCCCTCCCACAATCTGCTTTAACTCTTCGGGGAGAACAGATATGCCCACTTTAGAAACCGTTATCCTCACGTCGTCGGCTGCTTTCTTTGATATGGTATCAATCGACTTGCCGTCAAGGGTAATTGCCGCAATCGGCGTAGATACCTTTAATGCGGATATTTTGCTGCCTGCTGCCGACTCAACAGCCACCTTCGGCAGTATTGTTTCAACTGATCTGGCATCTGCCGGTGCATCTATTCTGATTTCCACAACTGTTGACTTCGCCGACCCCTGTTTTGCCGCCTCATCTAGCACCTGTTTTAACGCATCCGCAAACTGTCTTATGTTAACAGCTGCACTTGCCCTGCCATTGCTATAAACATTTGACTGTACTGTAACTGCTGCCATAATTCTGTTGCTATCTGATGTCATCACCGGAACTGCATGTCCAATACCAGCATTATTGTTTCCACCTGTGTTACTGTCTGTGTTACCGCCTGTATTTCCCCCATTTATATATTTCTCTACTTCAAACTTAACCGTATATGTCCTTGCCGTACTTCCATCCGCCGCAGTCACCACTATTACCGCTGATCCCGTAACAGATTCCGCCTGCTTTACCGATACATTCGCATTTGTATCGGCTGCCGTTCCCTCTACCGTCGGTACCTCCGATGTTCCGTACCTAAGCGTTACGGTATAGTACGTTGTTTCCGGTTCAAAATTTTTTATTCCTGTTCCATTGACGGTTATTCCCGCCAGTGTTGCATCCGCATTATCTGCCACTTTAAATTTAACCGTATATGTCTTTGCCGTACTTCCATCCGCCGCGGTCACTACTATTATCGCTGATCCCGTAACAGACTCCGACTGCGTTACCGATACATTTGCATTTGTATCGGCTGCCGTTCCCTCTACCACTGGTACCTCCGATGTTCCGTACCGAAGCATTACGGTGTAGTCCGTCGTTTCCGGCTCAAAATTTTTTAATAGATTCCCATCTATACTTATTCCGCTTAAATTAGCATTAGCTTTTGCTGTTCCGGCCGGAACCGTAACAGCTATACTTGCCGTATCCGCAGTATAACCGTCAGTATTATCCTTAACAGTAAATACTACCGCTACCGTAGTGGATTCAACCGGCGGTGTAATTGATCCGTCTGTTCCGATAATCCCTTCCGGCGCCACTGACTTAACAGCAATAGAATAACCTTCAGGTACCTCAGGCATGCTTAGACTTGTCGCATCCTTTTCAGGTGTTGTTATTCCCGTTATATTGCTTGCGACAGCGTTTACCGCTTCCTGCGCCGTGTAATATGTTATTAAAAGATGTGGCCTATACGCTGCATTCTCAGCTTCTCTGGAATAGATAACGTATCCTGCTGTACCATTGCTGCTGTCAGATGCTAAAGCAAGAGATATTTTATTTTCGGCAGAGTTTTTGATATAATCTGTAATGTCCAATGCTGAGAATTCGTTTACTTTACCTCCATTTCCAACAACTAACGTATTCCCTAATTGCGGGCGGTTGAAAAAATTAATTCCCCGGGAACCATCATTTGGTACTGCATCGGCATCTGAGCTACCGGTTTGTGCCCCTTCCTTCCAGGTAACATCATCTACCGCCAACACCTTTATTTTTTTTGAACTTAGATCAACATTGCTGCTTACTTTTAGCTCTACATTTTTAATTGCTTTAGACCGGTCCATACCCGATAAGTCAAATCGCAAATAGCTTATTTTTAAGTCCGTTGCATCCGTTTGAGCATCATACGCAGGATCAGCAGGATGATACATCCATGTATTAAAATCTGCCGCATCCAGCTTTGAAGCATATTGAATACGCATAAAACCAGCTACTGCACCACTTACTATTGTACCGGCACCATAATTTCGCTGTTTCTCATTCTTCCAACTCTGAACACCTGCATCTGCCTCTGTCACAATTGCTGTAGCGGGAGTAACTGTTATAGTAACAGTGTTTGAGCTTATCTCAGCACCGTCCTTTGTAACAATCGCAGCAATATTTGTAGTTCCTGCATTTTTCGCTTTCACCACGCCATTAGTATCAACAGATGCTACGGCAGGATTTGTATTTGTATAGGTTATTGTACCCTCTGATATATCATACATATCACCAGTTGACAAAAACAGCGCCGGAGTGATTATTGCCGTATTACCATAACCTAACGTTGTCTTATCTATGTATAATGTAACTGATTTAACAGCAGGGTCTAAATATTTAAATGCATCAACGGATAAATTGTAATTGCTGCTAGTTTGGGCCGTATTTTTTGTACCTGTATTCACAAGCTTTATAGTATGAGCTCCATAGTCCAATCCTTCAATACTATAGTTTATATGCTGCAACACCGGAATATCATTATATAGATCAACTGTTGTCATTTTTATACCATCTATATATACATCTGCCTTAGCTTCATCACTGCTCAACATGCCTATCCATTGAACCCCTGTTCCAGTAAATGTATACTCGGCACTTACATCAGTCACATACGGGCCTGCGGCTTCAGGTTGAATATAAGTATCTGAACCACCATATCTACCATCGCCGCTATTAGTTACCCAAGCTGAAGCGGATGACCCCTGGGTATAAATAATTTCAGGGTTAGTATTATCTGCAGTTTTTAATTCTGTATTATCTATTTTAATAACTTTACTAGCGGTTCCTTCTGAGTATTCAGCCACAACCTTTACAGTTCCTTCATTAGAACCGGCCATCAAAATACCTGTTGCCGAATCAATGCTTGCCAAAGCAGTCGGATTTCCATCAATATCTGTTACTCTCCAAATTGCAGCAGTTGTTGGATAAGTTATCATTTTCATCGTGGAATTGGAACCCATATATGTAGCTGAACCGCCAACAGCTGTTACAACAGGTGAATCAGGCGGATTTGATCCTCCAAGCACCTTAAAATCATAGAAACTTGCTGTCGCACCGCTTGGCAAGCCGGTAACGGTAATCCTGACATAACGGGCGGTACTCATAAAGAAATCCGTCTGTACCTGATCCGTGTTGGTATTGCCGGTCTTATCCACTTTTAAGGTCCAATTGACATTATCAGTTGATGTTTCAATCTTATATTGATAAGCAACTCCAACCTTCTCCCACATCACTTGGGTACCGGTTATATTCTTGCTGCCGATATCCACAGTCCACCAATGGCCGGTATTTCCGTCAGCAGCGCTCCATCGGGTGGCAATGCTTTCATCGTTACCTTTAGAAGCCGGATTTGATGGCTGAAGGCTATCTGCACTAGCCGGCTTGCCTAACGCCAAATTGGTTGAATCCCCAAACACCTTGAAATCGTAGAAACTTGCGTTACTACCGCTCGGCATTCCGGTCACGGTAATCCTCACATATCTCGCAGTGTCGGTAAAATAATCTGTTTGAACCTGATCAGTGCTGGTATTGTCCGTCTTATCCACTTTTAAAGTCCAATTTGTATTGTCATTTGACGTTTCAATCTTGTACCGATATTGATCGCTTTTTTCCCAGGATACCTGTGTACCATATGTAATATTTCTGCTTGAATCCAGTTCTACTGTCCACCAATGGCCGGTATTTCCGTCATTTGCAGACCAGAGGGTCGTAGCATTGCCATCCTTTCCATTGGAAGGAGGGTTATCAGCCTGCGCACTGTCCGCACTGGCAGTTCCGTACTCTGCCAGATTGTACGCCTCACCAAGCACCTTAAAATCGTAGAAACCAGCCGAACCCCCGCTTGGCAATCCGGTCACGGTAATTTTGACATACCGGGCGGTATCATAAAAGTCATCGTTTTGAATCTGATCAGTATTGGTATTAGCTGTCTTATCAACCTGTACGGTCCAATTTACATTATCATTTGACGTTTCAATTTTATATTGATAGGGTACTCCGCCCTCTCCCCACATAATCTGGGTTCCATTGGTGATGTTCTTGCTCGTGCCTAAGTCCACCATCCACCAATGGCCATTATTTCCATTATCTGCACACCAACGGGTCGATGTACTGCCGTCATTTCCGTTCAGAGCAGCATTGCCTCCTTGCGAACCAGACGCACTGGCAGTCCTATTCAACGCCAGATTTATCGGAGTGGCTTTTGGAAATTGCGTCACAACCTCAGGTACAGGCTCACCGGCCGCAATGAATTTTAAATTATCAACATAAGCGTTAGTATTAAACTTTCCTTGAGCCCCATTCGTAATAACAGATCCGTTAACTTCCAGATTTTCAAATGTAATATTTTGAATCCTGCGAGTGGCGCTTTGTCCTTCAAGGGGATTTTCGCCAGTATAATTGCCTGTATAGGAGACATTCTTAAAATAAACATTGTTAATTCCACGCCCTGCCCCGTAATCCCAATTCTTAACACTCATAACTAAAAATCTATTTTCAACATGATCCTCAATCCGAATATCATTGAATCTTACATTTTGGATCAGATTTCCATCAGCAGAAATGAACTGGATACGTTGTCCTTGATTGTGTATCCAAATGTCCAGATTGAAGAACGATATATCTTCAATAGAATGTCCACCCCCAGGCGCCCATGGAAACCCATGCGTACCTATATTAATAGGACGGGCAAGATCGGGCATGAGAATAGAGTTTGTTACCTCAATATTTTTGGTATCCCCATACCAGATTTTACCTCCGTTAGCACGCGCATTATAAATCGCGATGCAATCATCATGTGAGCGTAAAAATACATCGTTAATCTTGACATTTTTTGCGGCGAATGTATCGATAGCATCGCCCCATTTATTGGCACTAAAAGCTTTAAAGTTATTGACTGTAGCATTAGTGGCATTCCCGAGATTGAGTGCACAACCTCCTTGATCCAGGCTGCCGTAATTATTAACGATGATCCCATCAATCGTTACCTGATTCGCGTAGTCCGCAGAAATGCCTCTTCCAGTGGGACGATCAAGCACACCGCGGCCTATAACTTTGGCATTGGTGGTGCTATCCAAATTAATCGCCCCTCGGATAACAGCTCCGCCAGCAATGTAAAGTGTCTTACCGCTTGGCACGTCATAATCCCGTTGATAAATCCCCGGCCCAAGATAGATAACATCCGGGTCGCCAGGGCTCGGAGGATTGACCTCCAATGGATTGGCAAAGATCATTATATTACGATTTACATCACCGTTTACCTCGACAGAAAGCTTCGTCGGGCCGGAAATCGTAAAATTCATTGTATTCCCGGTAATAGTAGGGGTAAAGCTTTTGTTTAGCCCCCTGACTCTTGCCGATTCGATTGTTCCCGCGTTGTACGTTGCCTCCACCTCTACCTGACCTTCCGTATCGAAATAAACAAAGGAAGCGTTGGATTTCGTAGGAGAACCTATAGTCGTTTGATATTCATCCAAATCCTCCCATTCCCCTCCCGGAATCCGTACTTTCACAGTATATGTGCTGTTCAGCGTGACACCGGATGGGGCTGGATAAACCTTGAGTGTACTGCTAGCTGCTTGAACTTTTTCCGGAAAAGTAAATGATATTTGTGTGAAAAGTACGAAAAATGCAAGTAAGCAAGATAATACTTTAGAACTTTTTCTTTTCATTTTAAATTTCCCCCTTTAAATATAAATAACAGAGTTTGAATAAATTATAAATTGTTTTTACTGCTTAACAAAAGCACATATATTATGTGCTTTTGTATAATTTGTATATAAGTGAATTTATTTTTTATAAAATAATCCATATTGATATGTACTTTTCTCAGAAATGCTATGCCATCCTAAATGCACCTGGTGACTTACATTTTACTTTTTTTATAATTGGCATCCATTTTTAAATGCCGGGAAATGCACTGGATCGATATCTTCTCACAAAAGTTGTCATTTGTGTGTTTTAGGATATGACGAACTTGATATTATTATTTGGTAACGGGGACTCCAGTTGCTGCTCACTGATCCGGCAGCTCTCGCCGTATGCATAGTACTGACGGATTCCATTGCTGTTATAACGTTCAGACCGCAGTAGATATGGGCAGCTATTTATAGCAGAATATGAAGTACAAATCAAAATACTGACCAGGGACTTCTCTTCCAGGTAGTTGAGCAGTCAAAAAAGATACTTGAAGTTGGAACAATTGAGACAAGGGCTATGAAAGTCGCGAAGATATATTGAACTGCGTTATGAATGGAATCGTACCCAATGTGCACTAATGAAAGGCTATATACAATAGATTATGTGGAGACTGAAATTTGTGATAAAGAGAGAACTTCCACAAAAAGCTCAATCTTCATTCCATTTGTGCTAAAATATAGTTAATTAAATAAGCAACAAGAAATTTCTTGTTGCGGCGGAAGCTGTTAAAGTACCACAGTTTCTCGGTATTGAAGGTTGGGGTACCCCCAATCTGACCGACACTATCGTGCAGCCATTAGTCACTTAGGCAGAACTCGTCATTGAAGATCAGTCTCTTATGTGATTAATGGCTCATTATTCATTTTAAGGAGGTAAAAACAGTGGCAAAACTAAAAGGAACCGTTTATACCGATGGGAGTTACATCCCCAGCACTGGGTTTATTGGTATGGCCATCATACTACAAATGGAAGGTAAAGGCACTCAAAAGCTTGTATATCGCCGTAAGAACAAGAGCAGTCAGGGTGCCAACACCGCTGAATTAAGAGCAGTAAAAACCGCAATCAAGGCCGCGTATTCACTCGGTGTAACCAAATTAATTATCTATCATGATTGGGATGGAGTAGAAATGTTCTCTCACCCATCAAATATCAAATCCCGCCACAGGAAATTTCATTTCCTCAGACACTATGCTGAGTTCGTTGAAAAGAAGCGGCACAATATGGGTATCAAATTCGTTAAAGTCAAAAGCCATAGCGGAGTTGCTGGCAATGTCCTTGTTGATAAGCTGGCTTATCAAGCAGCAGTCTGCTAGTATAATGAACCCATATGGTAAGACAAAAAAATAAAAAATAAGTTATAAGTAATATACATTGATTTTACTATATAAATACAAAGAAGCCAATCGCAGCGTTCGACTTATTTGATCAAAATTGATGAGAAGTTAAGTAAAAAAAGATGCCAGTATTTTGGATAAGGGTAAGGCTCCGCAATATGCTTACTAACCGAAGAAAAACACAGCTATGCGTCCTGTTCTTTTTCGTATAACTGTTTTTGAATTTTTACCTGTTTTTTCTTATGAGGACATTCCAAAAATCAAAGAGCGAATGTGCTTGTCGGAGCATCCTTTCGGAACTGTTAAATGGTATCACGGAGCCCACTACTTATTATGCAAGGGCAAAGAAAAAGCAACAGCTGAGCTGAGGCTTGGTTTCCTTGCCTATAATTTGAGAAGGGCCATCAAAATGGTGGGTGTCAAAAGGTTAATTGAAGCAATGTAGGAGATAATCCTCCTTATTTTCGAACAAAATTCAAAAAAACACCCGATTTG
>JAEVZU010000193.1 GCA_023392075.1 Bacillota bacterium
ACCTTTTCTTTGTGTCTGAGTTCAACTCTGTATCTCATAATTATAGTCCTAAAAAGTAATTAAATGCAAATACATGAACAAAGTGGCTGTGCTCTGTGACGGTCATATATAAATGCTGATGGTACCCTCTATTGACAAAGTACAACACGCCTCACGCCGGTGATTTTTGAGCGAGAGAATTTGGCTTGCGACAAGGCAAAGACGCGCAGAAAGGCTTTGTGCCTTACAAGCGGCTTCAACGCAGCCGCAGGGCAAATTCACCACTCAAAAACGTATTGTATATTGTTAATAGAGGGTATGATAATCCATCAAAAAATCCTTTGTTTCATCAAACCATTTCAGTGATGCCTCAAGAGAGGTTATACCGTATCTTAAGGCTGCAAGCCAGAACGGGTACTGCGGCTTTTTTTTCGCATCTTCATTACCCATATAATAGGAATGGATCTGGCTCAGCTGTTTGTACTTATTTTCGTTCCTCAGCTTCCCCTGCTCAAGCATTTCCAGGATATCTTCAAGTTCCATCCTGTTGCCAAAGGATAATTTCAAAAGCAGTTCAGATCTTTCGGGCTGGTATTCAACTGGTTCAATCAGCCAGGCTTTCAAAACAGCAGCCCCCTTATCGGTGATATGGTAGCTTTTCTTCCTCACAGCTTCTTCCGAGGAATCTCTTTCAATAAGGTCCGAACTTTCCAGCTGGGCTAATACAGGGTAGAGATGTCCGAAATTTTCATTCCAAAAGTAAGATATACTCTTGTCGCAGAATTTTTTGATATCATAACCCGACATTGGTCCTAACAGGCTAAGTACTCCAAGTACGGCATACATTGTCTTATTTTTCATAAAATCCTCCTCAAAAATGTATCAGAGTGATACAGTTAAGTATATCACTCTGATACATTTTGTCAACAATATTAATTAGAGGTTGCTCGACTTTGCAGTTGCACTGTTTATGCTGATTGTACAGGTACGCGAGTACAACTTCAAGCTATAGATTTGTGCGATAAAAGTGCTTACTGAAATCTGCAGGTGAAAAACAAGTATTTTTGCCGCCGAGGAAATACTTGTTGTGAACCGTATTATTTCAAGCAAGCGCTTAGTGTGCAATCTATTTATTGGTGTCAGTAGTTTTGTGACACGCCTTTATACTCAAACATCTTTTCCAGGACTGAATAAGCATTTTCATTTTTTGCTTTTGACATATCATTCTTTTTGTATTCAACCCGGACAGCCAGATAGTAATCCTTGTCGGGGAAGCCCAAATCAAGCAGATATTTTATTTTTTCTGTGGGCAAAGCATATATATGCACGTCGCTCTGTCCCTCCAACTTAGACATTACTTCCTGGTTATTGCCGACGTCAAGTCCATGGCTTTCTGCCACATCATCCAAAGGTTCAAAAACTCCCTGCTCCTTATATATTTGCAGAGTATTACTGTCCACAAGAACGATTTGTGCACCATCGGAGGAAAATTCAAGATCGACCCTTGGTCCCATTAAAGGTACAAAACCTAGAAACTTCTTATCATCATTATTTACATCCTTGATAACTGTTTCGAAATATTTATTGACATCTTCCTGTGTCTGCTCCTGGAGCTCCCTTCCATCGGTAACATATCCTATTTGAATATCCGGCTCGGTACCGCCGCTTGAAAGTACAATAATTGCCACTGCGGTAACAAGAAGAAGTACGCCTATTATTACATAATTCCTATAATAATACCAAAAATTCGAAAGCTTGCCTGCCATTTGCTCAATCCCCTCTTTCTAGTAAAATTTGATTGATATATGATTTGAACAAAAGTGAATAAACGTAAAATTTATTGCATTTTTTCAGGTTTTCCTGACGCTGACCAGACTTCTCCCTTTGCAAAACTCGCCCAGCTGTCCACTGTAAGCTTGTCCTCCTCAAAAGTAAACTTATATTTAAAATCTCCGTTGCTGCGGAGCATTCTTTTGTACAGAATAAATGTATTCTGGTTTTCCCATAAACCTTTATATGCATCTGTTGCAGATACTCTGAATACATCATCCAGTCCAACCTTTATCTCATGAGGATTTCCAAACAACTGTATAACAACCCTGCATTCGGCTTTTCCTTCAAAATGAAAAGTAAATTTCTCTTCAATTATGCCTGGCTCCATACAGTATGTAATGCCTGAAATCCTTGATGCGGTTTTGGGTAATGAACGTAATTTTTTCGGCTCGGGAGGAGATGTTATCTCTGCAAGCAGCCGGTCAAGCTTTTCCTGATTGGAGGATACAGTTCCCCTTTGGCCTGTAAATCTGGCAGCAGGCAGTATATATGTTTCAATTAAAGTTTCGGGAAGATGAAGCTCCTGGATTAACAGAGCACCCGTAACCGCAATTACAAGAGAATATCGGGGAAGTACATATATTGAATAACCCGGAAGGCTTTTAATGCAATAACCCCCAAACCGGTTCAAACTCCAGACATATCCGCAGCCATAATAACTCCATGGACCTTCAGGAGTCTCCATATGTCTTTCAGTGGAAGCTTTTACCCAGGACTCCGGAACAATTTCAATTCCGTTCCATTTTCCTTTCTGCAAATACAGCTGGCCGATTTTAGCCATATCTTCAAGTTTGAGACACAGGCCATAAAAACCCATAGCAACGTTCTGCCTGTCTTCAGCCCACTCTGGTGCAGCAATGCCCAAAGGCCTGAAAAGCTTTTCCAATGCATAAAAGGGTGTCGGCATCCCGGTGGCTTTCTGCAAAATTGCAGACAGCAGATGAATGCCTCCCATATTATGATTATAGCCTGTGCCGGGTTCATCAACTGCAGGTCTGTCAAGAATAAATTCAATCTGATTATCACTATTCCACAGTTTATTCAGGGAGTTGCTATCATTAAAGCTGACATCATTCCATTCCAGCCCTGAGGACATTGTAAGCAAATGTTCAATTGTGATCTTTTCTTTTTCGTAATCCGTACGTCCGGTGAAAAACTCAGGAAAAAAATCAACAATCCTGTCTTTAACCCCGGTTATAAGCCCTTCTTTGACAGCAATACCGGTCAATATTGAAATCACTGCCATTGTACAATTTTCGATTTCATATTCCACAGACTTGTGGTGGGGATAAAAATGTGCCTCGGTAACAACAGTCCCGTTCTTTAAAATCATCAGACTGTTGATTCCCACATGACTTTCCCTGATATACCTGATCAGAGAACATATCTTTTCTGTATTCAAGCCTTGCTCCACGGGAGTTGACCTTTCAATCATCATATACCTTCCTCCTTCGGTTTGACCGGAATACATACCTTCATAAGAGAATCTACACAACCTATTTTTCCTATACTTTCATTTTCACCTATCATAAGCCGCGGCCGGAAATCATAACTGTAGTCCGACGCCGGCAGCCAACTGCCATATGCATATTCGTTCATTTCAATCACCCTGTAGGGAAATGGTCCTCCCCTTATTGTAAATACAGCATAAGTTCCGGATGGTATTATTTCTCCTGTCATGCCTTGCGGAATAAGTTCAAGGCTTCCTACTTCCTCCCCTGTAATATAAGTAAAATAT
Source organism: Bacillota bacterium (assembly GCA_023392075.1). Classification (GTDB taxonomy): domain Bacteria; phylum Bacillota; class Clostridia; order Acetivibrionales; family DSM-1351; genus Ruminiclostridium. The sequence goes on from JAEVZU010000193.1 coordinate 3,551, forward strand.
TCATCCTCAAACCTGCAGGAAACACCATATCTTTTTCCGGAGTTCAGCCTTCCGGGTATGTACTGGGCAATCCCCCTATCAAAATACATGTTTTCCAATTCGGGAATCTGCCTGCTGCTATTTCCGTCAATATCTGTTGTCCTGACCTCAATACCCATTATTTTTGTTTCCTTCATATTAACAATTTCCGGAGTGATAAAACTTGATGGTACATATAAATACCTCGCTCTTATCAGTGCAATTTGAAATATTACCTGGGCCAGTGTTTTATAAGGCTGACCTATAACTTCAATTATATGTGACCAGATAAACCTTATTGCCATATCCAGGGCCCTGTCCAAAAGCCAATCCTTGCTCTCCAGCGAGTCATAATCGGTCATGGCCAGGTATAATCCTGCCAGCACCTGCCTTTTGACCGCATTATTTATAACATGAACAAGGTTATACGCAACTCTGCCTTTGGTATACACAATGTTTTGTACAGCTTCCTTCAACTCTTTGAGGTTATTCTCCCCGAGTTTCAGTTCCAGAGTTTTTGATATGTTTTCAATGTTTTCAGGATCCAGCCGGCCTGAAAACTCCATAATCTCCAACCCCTTGCAGAAAACGGCCAGAGCCAGCTTCAGCTCCATATCTTCAATGCTGTCTTCCTGAGAAAATTCAATATCAACAATAACTGCATCGCAAAAGTTTCGAACTGCTTCTTTATACGATATATCCCTGTTTAGTTCATATCCTTCCGAGTTTATCAGGGTATCGGCTATTTTGGATTTTATGATATGTGATAGATTATTACTGTTATATATTTCATCAAGATTTTTCCCATCAGACAGTGTAACATTATTCAAACCGAAGTACCTTCTGTGATTTATAAAAAAATTTTCAAGAATATCCGCATCCTCCTGCCCCAATATGAAAGGAAGATATAATGCATTAAAATCCTCCGATCTAACAGACTTCAGAATCTCCAAATCCTTGTCGGTCAATAACGGCATTTTAACCGCGGTGCCCTTATTCAAAGGTACGGCTGCCTCATCAATTTTTTTAACGGATATGAGTCTGTTTAGCAGGCCTATACTGTCAATACTTTCATCAGTCTGCCTGTTACAGATTTCAAGAAACTCATTAAGAATTTCTATACAGTTATTAAAAGCAAACGCCTTCCTTTCAAGGCTTTTTATCCTGTTTCTTATAATATTTACTATATTGTCCTTTTTTCCGGAAGACGTTATTATCGCAGAAATTTCTTTCAGCGAAAATCCCATTCCCTTAAACAGTATTATTTGAGAAAGCCTGTGTGATTCATTTTCTCCGTATATCCTGTAATTGGACTCCAAATCTCTGCTGCTCTCAAGCAAACCTATGTTTTCATAATGCCGTATAGCCCGTGCCGATATATTGTGCTTCTGTGCCAGCTGCCCTACTGTGAGTCTTGTTTCCATAAAACCCTCATTTCTCTCAGGACTGTTATTTGTCCGGACATTTTCTGGTAAACCCCGATTTATCTTAATTCACATTATATAGGTTGACATTACGTCAATGTCAATACCATTCTTTTAAATTGTAAAATTTTTGATTTCAGAGTCATGACCGCACGTAAAACATGTAACACGGAGGTCGTAAAATGAGTTTAGCAGAAAAGATATCCAATGCGGAGCTTGAAATTATGAGAATACTATGGCGTGAGAAAAAACCCGTACCGTTTACGGACATTCGCGTTGAATTGCAGAATACAAAAGGTTGGGAAAAGTCCACGATTAATACCCTGATACGCCGCCTTACAGACAAAGGCGTTATTTCATCCAAAAAACAAAGTATACTTTATTATACTCCCAATATTTCCGAAGCGGAGTATATCCATGCAGAAGAACAAAACATGTTTGAAAAATTCTATGCTGGGAGCGCAAAAAAGTTTGTAGCAGCACTTTGTCATCGCGGGAAATTATCCGAGGCCGACATTGACGAGCTCAAAGCATATTTTCAGATGGGGGGAAGTGAAAAATGAGTGCATGGCAAACAATAGCCGAACTGCTCCGCATACTCCTGATAATGTCAACTGCCGGAAGTGCGATTGCCTTATTTCTTTTTGCCTTGAAACCGTTTGTTAAAGACCGTATCCCGAAAGCGGTGCAATATTACTTGTGGATATTAGTCCTTATCGCTCTGCTTGTACCGTTTTCCATTTTTGTTTCAATCCCTGTTGCCACTCCAATGTCCTCTGTTCAGGAAATGATTGCTGGAAACATAAAGACAAACTCAGAACGGTATGAAGAAATCTCTCAGAAGCAATATAATATGCCGTTTGAGGATTTGGAAGCGGAAAAACAAGTCAGAGTCCTTTATGAAAGCAAAGGCTGGTTTAATAACTGGCTGCTGGCTGCTCCAATTACCTTCGGTGCCACCAGCCTCTTGATCACAATTTTTCAATATATGTTTTTTTTATGGAAACTCCAGCGCAGCCGAATACCTGCAAAGAAAAGTGAAACGGCCATGCTTAGTCGGTTGAATAAAGGAAAGTGTCGGCCCCGCCTATATCGCAACCCGCTTGCACCCACTCCCATGCTCATCGGAATATTACGTCCTGTTATCATACTGCCGGACAGGCAGTATTCCGAAATACAACTTCAAAATATTCTACTTCACGAATTCACTCACTTGCAGCGGCATGACATAATTATAAAGTGGTTGTCGGTACTAGCCGGCGAGCTGCATTGGTTTAACCCGATTGTTTACCTTGTACGCCGCGAAATAGACCGTGCTTGTGAACTGGCGTGTGATGAGGCTGTAATAAAGAGCCTTGACACAGCGGGCAAACAAAACTACGGTAATACCCTGATTGAAATGGTAGCCGACGCTAAAGCACCAAAAACAGTTTTATCCACCACCATGTGCGAGGAAAAGAAAGCTCTTAAAGAGCGGTTGAGCGCAATTATGAAAAGCAGGAGCTTTACACGAAAGGCGCTGGCGGTTTCTTCCGTATTCTTTGTGTTTATTTTATGCGCTACTGTTCTTTTGGGTGCTTCCGGGCTGAAAGAAAGTGCCGCCGATGCTTTATTTCAGGAACTTAGAAACGAAGCTGCTGTTGTCAGACCGGAAAGCGTGATACAGCAAGTCAATTTAGATGATGGCAGCATCCTGATCTTCTATTACAATGCCAACCGCAATTTGGGCTGCGCCATTGTAGAACGAGGCATATTTGACTATAAAGTTATCAAAACAGGTGCGGAATTAGCGGTTGAGTCTACAGCACCTGTTTCCGTGATGGCGGGGCATTATAACAACGCGAATAACTGGAGAGTTTGGGGCATATTACGAGATAATTCCATAACAAAAGCCTTGATATACGCACAAGAAGCAAACATTATAGAGTCCGACGGTTTACGGCTTTTCTATATTATAGGGGATGGAAGAATGCCGGACAACGATGATTTCAAATTTTTTGATGCCGCAGGCAGTTTAGTATGGAAGATTCCCTAAACAGATTTTATGAATGCGGGCCTAGTTTATCCGACCCAGTTTAGCAACTTCAGGCCAGCTTTGATCTGTTGACAAAAAGGCTTTATCCTGCCGGACATTTGTCAGGATAAAACCTTGATAATTGTCTGAAATTATAATACTTTGAATATATTATGAGCCTGTGGAATTTTACATTAAACTCTGAATGTTACATAAATTTGCATATACACCGTTTAATTTTAAAAGCTCGTCATGCCTGCCTTCCTCTGCTATTTTTCCATTTTCCAGAACAATTATTTTGTCTGCTCTTTTTACCGTTGACAATCTGTGCGCTATTACAAAAAGAGTTCTTGTCCCGGCAATCTTATTGATAGCTTTCTGAATTTCTGTTTCAGTTTCGGTATCAACAGCCGAGGTAGCCTCATCAAGTATAAGGATGGGTGAATTTCTGAGCACCGAACGTGCGATAGATATTCTCTGCTTCTGACCTCCGCTGAGACGCACGCCTCTTTCTCCGATAACAGTATCGTAATTCTCCGGCAGAGACATAATATATTCATGGATGCATGCGGTTTTGGCGGCCTCTTCTATTTGTTCCCGTGTTGCTTTGTTACTTCCGTAAGAAATATTTTCAGCTATGGTGCCGTTAAAAAGGAATACATCCTGCAATACTATGCTCAGCTGATTCCTGAGCGATTCCAGCGTCATATCCCTTATATCAATTCCATCCATTAATATTTCCCCGGAATTGGGATCGTAAAATCTGGCCATCAGCGCTGAGACTGTGGTTTTACCTACACCTGTTGGTCCCACAAGTGCAATCATCTGACCGGCTCCCACTTTGAAGCTGATATCGTCAAGCACCTGAATATCACCCTTATAGGAAAAGCTGACATTTTTAAATTCCACAGCACCCGACAATTTTCCAGCTTTTTGGGCATGCGGTTTATCCTTTATATCAGGATTGGTATCCAGCACCTCAAAAACCCTTTCAGCTCCGGCCAGTGCCTGCTGCATATCCTCAACAACTCTGGTCAGGGTTGAAATAGGTGTGTAAAACAGGTTCAGGTAAAGCAGAAAAGCTACCACTTCGGATATACTCAAATTTGTTTTTAAGGCCAGCAGCGGACCGGCTATCAAAACAATAACCGTACCCAGGGAAGAAATAAAGTTGACGGCAGGGTTTAGTATTCCGGAATAAAACAGTGCCTTTATTAAAGCCGATGAGTGCTCCTCGGATTTTTCCGAAACTTTTCCAAGCTCATACTCCTGTTTGTTAAAAACCTGTATTTCCTTCATTCCTGAAAAATTGTCCTGAAGTACTGCATTCAGTTCAGCAATTTTAGCCTGACCAACCTTGAAATACTTCCTTATTTTACGCAGAACAATGGATAAGAAAGCGATAAAGGGTATTGGAATACAGACCAGCAGGGACAGGAACGGATTTATAAATACAAGTATGACCAATACACCTACCAGTGTGATAATATTAGTAACAAGATCAGGTATTGCATGCGCAATAAGATTTTCAAAGGTATTTATATCGTTTACCACCCTTGACATGAGCTGTCCGGTTTGTTTGTCATGATAGTAGCTCATGGAAAGCTTCTGGAAGTGATCGTACAATACTCCGCGAAGACGTGCCACCAGACTCCATGAGGCCACATGTGCAAAATAATTGTTCAGGAACTGGAATACAGCTCTTAATGCAAAACACCCTAAAAGTACAAGTGAAAGAACTACAATGGTATTGATGGATCCCCTGTAATCCCCGGTTTCCATTATGGCGATTATTTTTGAGGTTATGTACGGAGCAACCAGGTTTATGCCGGAAATCATGAATAATGCGATTGTAGATATCACAAGATAACCGGTCCAGGGTTTTGCAAATTTAAATAATCTTATTATGTGTTTCATACTTATCTCCGGATAATATAATTTTAGTCCAGAAATCTGGCTATCAGATTATTATATCACCATCTTGATTCAGATACCAAAAAGGATTATAACTGATTTCTTTGTTATAATCCTTTATATATATATATTTCTTTGAAATTTCTTCTAAGCAATCAATATTTCAATCTACAACCACTTGGGGATGTGCCTTGATAAATTCAATGGCATTATATAGCTGTTCGGCAGCTTCGGCCCGAGTAAGTTCGTCTTTGGGATATAAATTTCCCTCTTCATCAGGTTTTACGACACCATATATCAATGCACGCTGAATAGCTCCGCTGTACTCAACCGTCATCTGGTCAGCATCCTTTATTTCAGGCGGCATGATCTTCAGCAAAGGCAGATTATAATGCCTTTCCATAGCAGTAACCAGGGTATTTGTAAATTGCTCTTTAGTCCAAAACCGGTTCATTTCTGTGTCTCTATCAACTTCCACTCCATTGACGGATGCAATAATTAAAGCGTTTGCATACCACGCATCATCATTGGCTTTAGTAAAATAATCCGTCGCTTTTGGTTCTTTTGCAAAGCGTACCAGGTTAAGGTTTAAGTCCAGAGCTTTTACCAGCATGTGTACTGCCTGGACTGTGGTTACCCTTGAATCCGGTGAAAATATACCTTTATCGGTACCTGCTACAATGCCTCTTTCCTGCAGCGAAATAATCTTATCTTTTGCAGGAATGCCCGACAAATCTGTAAATGGTATTGATACCGCTACCGCACTGAGTGTAACTGAGAGTGAGAGAACTGCTGCAGATGAAAGTGTAATTATTTTCTTTTTAAATGTCATGGAATCACCTCTTATTGTCTAGTTATAAGGCCTATGCAATATTAGACAAATATAAAAGAAAAAAGTTCCAACTAACACCTTTAATATTTTATTACAAAAGATTATTTCAGTTTGATTAACTTTCTGCAAAATATCCCGTGTGAGGTCGGCGATTTTTGAGAGAGAATTTGGCTTGCGACAAGGCAAAGACGCGCAAAAAGGCTTTGTGCCTTACAAGCGGCTTCAACGCAGCCGCAGGACAAATCCACCACTCAAAAACGTATTGTACATTGTTAATAGAGGGTAAGGTAACATAAAACAACACCAAAGAATAATATGGATATATAAACTATTTGGAGATGATATTATGCGCTTTGAGTACCCGGATGAATACTCGACAATGCCACAGCATTACCCGCCGCACAATTCCTACGATATGTATGAAGAGGATTCCTACTTAACAGATGAGGATTTCAGGCAGCCTCAGCCTCAATTGAGCAATAATCCTGTAACCGCCAATATAACCCTTTTTAAAGAGCTGACTGCGTATCCCAACTATGGCAATCCCAGCAGGAATGCCGATATTTTATATACCGGGAACCGGGGAACCTGGACCTTTGATTCTCCTGCGTTTCTGCTTGTTCCCGGCAATCAGAGAGCCCGTATCGTAATCCGTGCGGTTCTCGATGATCATGTAAATGTACCTGTAAACCGTTATTCAGCCAGAATTACAATCAACGGAACAGTAGTGCACAATGGCAGAGTACAGCTTCCGCACGGTTCGCCGGCCGGGGGCATTTTTACCAATTGGAGAGAGTTATCCTTCAATATTCCCAATCTTAGGAGAAACAATAGAGTGGTGATAGAAAACACTTCATCCACAGGACCGAATGATTGGATCGGGCTGGATTGGATGGAAATCAGACTTCTGCCCAGATAAGCAATTATAAAACCAATTCAGGCCAACCATACCTATAGTATAATTTACAGGGCCGTCTCAGAACTCAAAGTCTATTTTCAAGTACATTTCGCTTTACCATCCAATTATCATAGTTGTTATATGCAGTATATAACAACTATGATAATAAATTAATAAAAGTAAAACCTATAATTAAATAAATCCTGTTTAATTTTATTCAACTATCAATTATAATTAAGTAATATCTTGGTATTAACTAAAAATAATGTAATATGTACAGGTGAATTATGAACAAAGGATTAAAAAGATTATTAATTGGCAGACCATTGAAAAATGAAGAGATTCAAGGTGAAAAATTTGGTGTTTTGTGGGGACTTCCAATACTCTCCAGCGACGCAATTTCCTCCGTTGCCTATGCAGGTCAGGAAATTCTGCTGGTACTGCTGCCCATTGCAGGTATACTGGCCTTTAAATACATGGCCTTTATTTCTCTGGCTATTATTGTGCTTTTAGGTATTCTGACTCTTTCATACCGTCAGACAATCGACTGTTATCCTAACGGCGGCGGGGCTTATGTAGTTGCCAAGGAAAATATCGGTTTGATTGCAGGAGTTACGGCCGGTTCGTCATTATGCATAAGCTATATACTGACCGTAGCCGTGAGCATAGCCTCAGGTGTTCAACAAATTGTCTCCGCCTTTCCTGTTTTGAAACCATACACTCCCTACCTGTGCGTAATAGTAATCATACTTATGACCCTGGGCAATTTGAGAGGAATTAAGGAATCCGCAAAAATTTTCAGTCTTCCCACTTATTTCTTTATTTTTTCAATTATTCTAATGCTTATTGTAGGTGTTATAAAGATCATTGCCGGTTATAAACCTGAGCCTCTTGTACTGGATGAGACCAGTTTCCAGCCTATAACTCTGTTTTTAATCCTCAGTGCATTTACAAATGGTTGTGCTGCACTTACAGGTGTTGAGGCAGTAAGCAACTCGGTACCAAACTTCAGAGAGCCTTCCACCAAAAATGCAAAAGCGGTGTTGGTGCTTTTGTCAACTCTGGTATTAATTGTTTTCGGAGGCACATCAATTATTGCCAATTATTACCCCATAAACCCTGAGAATGGTGCAATGCTGATCCAGATAGCCCAAATGATTTTCGGAAGAAATATACTGTTTTACATTATAACCGGTCTTTCCTTCGGAATTCTGGTACTGGCCGCCAATACCTCATATTTCGGTTTCCCGAACCTCATATCAGTTATGGCAAAAGAGGGTTACGTCCCAAGGCAGTTAAGCATGAGGGGAGACAGGTTGAGTTTTTCAAACGGGATTATATTTTTATCAGCCATTGCAGCCCTGCTGATTTTAATATTTAATGCCAATGTTACTAGACTTATCGGTCTGTATGCCATCGGAGTTTTTATATCTTTTACACTGTCCCAGGCCGGAATGTTTTTCAGATGGGTCAGAAACAAGGGCGACAATTGGATAATAAAAGCTTCAATAAACGGTTTTGGAGCATTGGTAACCTTTATAATAGTAATCGTTATTGCAATAACAAAGTTTAAAATGGGAGCATGGATTGTTGTAATTGTTATCCCTGTTATGATATTCCTGATGCTGAAAGTAAAAACACATTATACAGCTCTCCATAAGCAGTTAAAAGTTACCCCCGAAGAATTGAAGGAAGTCAGCATCCCCAGGGATGTTTACACCAATAGGGTCATTGTCCCCATCGCAAGTATAAACAGGGCCAGTATCAGGGCATTAAGATTTGCCAGAACGATTTCAGATAATGTAGTAGCTTTCAATGTATCTATTGATGAAGAACAGGGTAAAAAGGTACGTGAAAAATACAACATGCTGGACACCGACATACCGTTAATTGTAAAATACTCACCCTTCAGAAAGGTAGTGGAACCCCTGCTGATGTTTATAGAATCAGCCGAATACGACTATCAGAAAGGGGATATTATTACTGTAATTCTGCCTCAATTTGTTGTTAAGAGGTGGTGGAATAACGTTCTCCACAATCATACAAGAGCTATAATTGAAAGACAGCTGATCAGGCATAAGCATATTGTTATCTGCACCATGCCTCTTCAAATGAAGGATGATGACAGGGTTCTTAAATCTAAAAAATATAAAAACAGATAAAAAAAGAAGCTGTTGCACAATGAATAAATTTTATTCACCTGGGCAGCAGTTCTTTTTTTATCCTTTTAATTAACGCGTTGTGCTATTTGAAATTTTGTTTTTGCTTTTACAGATAGATTTAATCAGAATCAACTGGTACGTGAGTACAACTTCATGAAATAAAATGCACAGTTAAAAGCAATTGCGGTAAATTGTCGACGAAGGTAAAGTATAAATTAAATTAATTAGCACAACGGGTTAAATTGGTAAAACGGAATACAGCTTTATTTATTTTTTCAACTTTCTTACTACTATAAAGCCCAATACAACGGCAACTATTAAAATAATAATATTAAATATGAGCTTATAGTTTACATTTATTTCTTCCGGCTGCTCTGATGCTGCAACCTTATTGATATTACCAATATTTAAGAGGTCATAGCCCTCTGTCAGTATTTGATCTTTATAATTTGAGATATCATAACTTTTCGGGGTATTTATTTTATTACTGCCGTACTTCAAAGTAAAATCCCCTGTTTCAGAGCCTTTAAAAACCAGCTCATCAACCAGGTATTCAACCTCAACACCTGTTATTTCCACTGGCTTGTCGTCGTTATTTTCTATAGCTACTTCAGCTTCATTTTTTGTATTCAAATAAGACTTGAGAGGAATGGTTAAATCCCGGTACTTTACGTTATTGAATTCAAGATTATAAAGTGTTTTTGTCATACTGCCGTTGAAGGTGGCTTTTCTTTTGAAGGTACTTTCTGTTTTTATTGAAACCTTACTAAGCTTAAGGTTTTTTATATTTTTTAAATTGATAACTGTTGTGTTTCCCTTCTCTTCGGTACTATATTCAGGAGTCAGTGTTTCAATGAAATATTCCCTGTTCTGCAATGTCCTGTCATAATTTAGTTTAACCGTTGAAAACTCCACCTTCTCCATATTATTGAACAGTTTGATCCGGTAGCAGGTGTATTTTTTGCTGCCATTAAAGTTTATGTACGGCTTACTGCTGCCGTCCACATTATAGATAATATCGTCCTGAATTTTTTCCCAATGAGTGTTATCGTAGCTTCCGAACAGTTCAAGCTGCTTGGCAAAATTTTCGCTGCCGCTCAAAAGCTCCATGGATGTGGCAGTGACATCTTCCGGCACAGCATCCTTCAGGGCATAATCATAATAAAAACTATCCTCTTTGATAAAGGAATTGACCAGTTCCAACTCATAGCTGTTATGCGTACTTTCTTTGCTTTCGTTGAAATTGTTAATAAAATACGGTACAGGTTCGTTTTTATTATCAAAAATCATTATATCAGCCATGTTTTCAGATAAATTATTATAAACTTCAGCAGTCAGCCTCACCGCCTTATAATTCTTATCTCCATGGTTTTTCATATCTGCGCTGTATGAAAAATCAGCGGCATATACAAACATTGAACTGAATAAAATGAATATTGCAAAATTAAGTATCATTCTTTTTTTCATCAGGCATTACCTCACCATCAAAATTAATCTTCCTGCTAAAGTATTGATAAACAAATGAAATGGCCAGGAGAGTCAAGCCAAATATAAAGTATGAAACGATTCTATAGCCCTGTGCCAGGAAAGACAAATCAACAACAAACAATTTAGCGACTGCCATAATACAAAAACCCAAGCCAAACCTTCTTATTAATACATACCTCTTAATAAATCCGAAAATAATCCATGAAAGTGCAGTCACCAAATAGACAACACTTATCAATGCATTACTAAATTGCAGATTGAACTGGATTATCAGATTTTGGGTCAATATAATTATAAAATACAATGAGATAATGAGGGGATATAATTCAATTCCGATTTTCCGTTTGGCCACCAGCTTCATTATGAATTCACGTACCGCCAATACTGATAAAAGTGAGATTGCGGCTATTTCAATTGTTCCGAGAATACATGCTCCCCTTGAAGCATTGTTCGGAAAACCTGTAACCGGTGAAAAGAAATTTAAGAAAAATAGCCACGTAATACCTATTATATAAAGTACAGAAGATATACCCTCCGTAACTTTATCCTTAAGAACGTTGATTTTGGGTATCAGGTATGCAATTATGAAGCTGGCTAAAATCATTGCAGCATTTATCAGATAATCCGGACTAAAGCTGCTGTCAATTAAAGGTTCAAACAGGCGTTCCCTTAGTTCAATGCCTAAAAGATATAAGGAGAAAAGCCAGATATTAATCAGGGTACTGTACTTATAAACCTTGATTGACCGTGCCGTCAGTTCATTTTTATAAATCAATGCACTTAAAATTATGATACTTCCGGCTGTTACAGCCAGGTATTTATATAAAAACAGCGAACTGTCATAATTGGGTATATCAAATAATATAAAGGCGGCAAGACACAAGAAGTTAATTACCGTTCCCGCTTTTTTAAAACCTTTTACATTCTTAATTATGCCGTATGCCAGCAGCGCAGTTCCTTCAATCAGCCATCCCAGTGAAAACCAGGTTTTATCAAATTGGAAGGGAATTATGAGCGCAACAAAGGTAAGTCCGGTAATATAAAACAGTGCTCTTGCCTTTCGCTCTTTTTCCATAAAGCTTTCAATAAATCTTCCCATTGCGATATATATGGCTGCAAACGTCAGAGCCAGAGCACCTGTAAAATCTCCAAGCCCTGTAATATAAAATACCGTATAAAGTAAAATGCTGCTTATTGCAGTGTTTTTTGCCAGCAGCACAATGTCAGAGGTTCTGAAACTGAGCTTATACCTGTATGCACCGGCAACAGGTATGAGGGTATAAATTATAAAAGCCAGCACAATATAGGAGATTGATATCAAATCATCCGCTGAAAATTCCGGAGTGCGTGTACGCCCTTCAAACATGATGGACAATATATAGATTGATCCCATAACATTAAGCCAGAAACCCATATAAGCAGTTACAAGCCACCGCTTATTCACCGAAATAACCAATGCCAGCATATTGAGCAGAATAAAATATACCATCGCACCGTAAACTATGCTCTTATCCCCTTCAATGGAAAGTATGGGCAGATAACCTCCTATAATTGCAAAGCAGGATATGGTTTGGGAGCCATATCTTTGAGACAGTACAAAAGCACCCGCTGTTATAAGAACAGATAACCCCAGAGCCGGGAACATCCCCAGCAGGCTAAACCTGAAATAGCTCAGGGCAAGTCCGACGTATAAAATTGCAATACCCCCGCTTGTAAGCCCAATTGAAAAGACGTTTGTCTTCTTGCGGTTGAAAAATTCACCGGCAATCAGCATTACCAGGCCTATGGCAAAAGTGAAAATACTTTTCAGAATATCCGGCAATCTGAAATATGTAAACTGAGAAGCTGCTATAATGCCGATTATTAAAAGAAATATCCCCAATTTATTTATGATATTAAGTCCGATAAAGGATTCTATATTGTTCTGCTTTATACGGCCTTTAATCTCTTCTTCGGTTAACTGTTCCTGCCTGAGCTTTTGGAACCCGGCTTCCCTGCTTTCATTCAAAGCCTTGGAATTCCTGAATATTTCTTCTCTTGCAGCCTTGACCCTTTCTTCAAGTAATTTTCTAAGCTCATATATCCTGGGATATATTTCGTCCTGGAGATTTACCCTGTTGGCTTGCAAAATTCCTGCCATTTCATCTATACGTTTTTTTTCGGCAATTTCAAAGTAAGCAAGTCTGTTTATTTCACCTTCAATATTGGATTTAAAATAAACCTCCAGCTTTTTATTTGTAGAGTTGAGAATCTGAACTTTTTCGTTGTATAGCTGTTCATATACAGCATTCCTGAGATCTTTGTTCTCCTGTGACAATTTTTGATTGTCCGATTTCTCCTTGCTAAGTAATTCTTTATATTGAGAAAGTTCCGCTTCCAGTTTTTGGTTCTCACCTAATAGATCCGTGGCTTCAATAGATGAAATTTCATTTTCAAGGTCGGATACCGCCTCTTTCTGCCTGGCCAGTATACTTTTAAGGTTATTCACCTCTATCACAAACTTCGCCTCCCTTCAATCTATCCATACCAAATTTTATCATAATTATATCAAATTTGTAACTAGCTGCTTAACAAGTATCATTTTTCAACATCATAAAACACACTCCCGAAAGCCAGAACAAAGATTGTCAAGGGGTAAAATGATTTTTTGTAATAATGCGCAAAAAACCGCTATCCTGTCGTTGTTTCGGGTAGGCGGTTCTGATATAATATTCGTGTATATTTAGGTTCAACCCATGGGCGATATTACTAATAAGGTGGTTAGAGAATGAATAGGATAAACTTAATCTGTCTTGGCGTTCGTGATATGGTAAAGTCTTTGGAGTTTTACAAGAATATCGGTTTTCAGACATACGAAAAAGAAAGCAGTCCGGCAGTCGTGTTTTTTGACAATCGAGGAACAAAATTGGAGTTATATCCGATTGACGGTTTGGCGAAAGACATTAACGCCGCTAATCCTCCACATATCAGTACAGGTTGTTTCGGTGGGATTACGCTTGCAATCAATATGAAATCCGAAAATGAAGTAGATACGTTCATGGATACCGTTTTTAAATATGGCGGTACGATTGCAAAGAAACCTGAAAAGGTGTTTTGGGGTGGATATAGCGGCTATTTTCAAGATTTAGACGGTTACTATTGGGAAGTCGCGTATGCTTCTTCGTGGCAGTTTGACAAGAATGATATGCTCATTATTGAAGAAAACAGCTAATCAGCTTTCGACCTTGGGCTACAGCACGACGTTAATTTATTTTTTCCAAGATTTCAGCAAGTGAAATCAAGCAATGCAAGTTTCATTACTCTATAATGACTATAGGGTGGTTGAAACGAGGTGAGCAGACGAATGTACGAGTGGCAGAAGCAAATTCAAATAATTGTTGATGAAATTGACAAATGTATTAAAAATTATAATGATGAAGCCTTGACACTACGCTTTCTTTCTCGCAGGCTGGGTTATTCCGAATTTTATACAACGAGAAAATTTAAAGAAATATCGGGTATACAATTTAGGGACTATCTGCGAAATAGAAAATTAGCCTTTGCACTAAAAGAGGTTAGGGATAGTGAAAAAAGCATTTTGGATATTGCTTTTGATTATGGTTTTTCATCACACGAAGCTTTTACCAGAGCTTTCAAGGGAACATATGGTGTAGCTCCAAGTGAATACCGAAAAAAGCCTAAGCCTGTGGTGCTTCGTACAAAAATAAACCCTTTTGACCGCTACTTTTTAGGATTTGGAGAGATTGGTATGATAAAATCTTCAGATGATGTTAAAATTTATTTTGTAACCATTCCCGCACACAAATTTTTGCACATCAAAAACTATGAGAGTAATGGGTATTGGGATTTTTGGCAAAAGCAAAGTCTTATCCCGGGACAGGACTGCGAAACAATTTGCGGCTTACTTGACAGCATCAAGGACAAATTGGATGACAATGGCGGGAGCGAATCCAACAGCAGCAGCGGTCAGATTATGGCGTACATTAACGACCCGGACGGCAGACTCTGCGATTGGGGTATTCCACGTACAGAGTGTTATGGTGTACGTCTTCCTTTTGATTATAAAGGCGAAGTACCTCCGCAAATGCTTATGGTTGATGTTCCCGAAGCCGAGTATATTGTTTTTGAACATGGGCCATTCGATTATGAGCAGGAAAATCGGAGTGTAGAGGAAAAGGTTGAAAAGGCAATGTCAACTTTTGATTTTGCAGGCACCGGTTACTGCTTTGATACTTCCCCCGGCAGAATAATTTACTTTTATCATAATCCGGAGCGGTTTTGGAAGTATATTAGGCCGGTACGGAAATCATAATCAATTTATTTTCAAGACGGGCAAGTTTACGGCTTACCCGTCTTGATTGCGGATTTACCGCTCCATATCCTGCGTCCGGCTCTCCATGCCTTTTGAATAAATCTCTCGTTAATGAATTACGGTAGCAAGCCGCCAGTAATCAAGGCAAAGGCGTGCAGTAAGGCTTTGTGCCTTGCAAGCGGCTTTAACGCAGCCGCAGGGAAAATTAACCACTCAAAAACGTATTGTACATTGTCAATAGAGGGTATGAAGTTTTGCAATTTGACATTTTTGACCTCACTGTATCCAAAATTTAAGTTTAAATTGAAGACTACTTTACGGAATAACTCTGTAACAGTCCCTGTTTCTCATCCCACAGTTTCTTGGATAAATCTACATAATATTTGTGCGGATTTTCAAACCTTTTTACCTCGTCCCATATGGTGTCCACCTGGGCTTGGCAAAACTCCTTTATCTGCTGGGCATCAGGACTTTCATACACACATTTGCCCTTCTCAAAAACAGGCACCAACAGTTTTTGAACTCTGAAACCGGTCAAAGTTTTTCTCTTCCAGGTATATTCAGGGTCAAATATTTCATAAGGCTCATTCTCATCAATCACTTCATCATGCATTGTGAGTACGTCTGCAATAGCTTTGTTGCTCTCTTTGTCATACAACCTGTAAACCTGCTTGAAACAGGGATTGGTTACCTTTCCTACATTCTCGCTCAACTTGATCTTTGGTATGATATTACCGTTTTCCTCAATGGCAACCAGCTTGTAGACCCCTCCAAAAACCGGTTCCGATCTGGAGGTAATCAGTCTTTCCCCCACTCCGAACAGGTCAACCTTTGCCCCCTCAATTAAAATATCTCTGATTATAAATTCATCCAGGGAGTTTGAGGCCACTATTTTACAATCGTGGTAGCCTGCTGCATCCAGCATTTTTCTGGCAGCTTTCGACAGGTAGGTAATATCCCCCGAATCTATCCTTATACCTTTTGGTCTGAACCCTCTCGGCACAATCTCTTCATTGAATGCCTTAATTGCATTTGGTACCCCTGATTTCAGCGTATTATACGTATCCACCAGGAAGGTACAATTGTCGGGGTAAGTCCGTGCATACATGCGGAATGCCTCAAGCTCGTCCGGAAACATCTGAATCCAGCTGTGCGCCATTGTTCCTATTGCAGGAATGTTAAATTCCTTCTCGGCTATAGTGCAGGCTGTCCCTACACAACCGCCGATGTATGCGGCTCTTGCACCGTAAATGGCACCGTCATAACCCTGGGCTCTTCTGGAACCGAACTCCATCACTTCCCTGCCCTGTGCAGCTCTTACAATTCTGTTTGCTTTAGTGGCAATAAGACTTTGATGATTGATAGTAAGCAGAATCATTGTTTCAATAAATTGGGCTTCTATAACAGGCCCCCTCACAATAACCACAGGTTCACCCGGAAATATGGGCGTTCCTTCAGGGACGGCCCATACATCACAGCTGAACTTAAAATTCATCAGATATTCCAGAAAGTCTTCACCAAATTGTTTTCTTCTTAAATATTCTATATCGGATTGGCTGAATTTAAGATTTTCAAGGTAATGAATAACCTGCTCGACTCCTGCCATAATTGCAAAGCCGCCATTATCGGGCACCTTTCTGAAAAACATATCAAAATATGCTATCTTATCCTTCCAGCCGTTTTGAAAGTAGCCATTGGCCATTGTTATTTCGTAGAAATCGGTAAGCATTGTCAAGTTCATATTATTCATATAGATATCTCCTTTATATAAGTGCGGCAATAATTTCAATCCCGTTAATATGCATGTTATAGAGAGCCATTAAATTGGTAAGATCACCGTTGTGAATGCCCAGGTCATAGGTATCAACTGCGTTTATGGGAACGATGATCCGTGAACTCCTGTTTTGTTTGTTAAACCAGGTTTTCAAGGTAATTGCAAACTGCTGGACACAGATGTCGGTACAGTCGCCGGTAACTATAAATGTATTTATGCCCGAATTTTGCCCAAGCCAGTTTTGAAATTCCTCTTCCAGGAAGCCATTGGTAGAGTTCTTTGGGATAAGTTTGTAACCTCCCTTATCTTTAATTTCATCAACCACCTCTGCCTCGGAAGTATCTTTCAGGCAATGAACGGGATAAGCTTCAAACTCAGGTGATATCCCGGTATGATTGTCGGCAAAAGCCAGCTTTGAAATTCCCAGTTCATCACATTTTACAGATAAATTTATAATCTCGGGTATGAGGTCCTCCACCCTTTTGCTCATTAAGGCTCCGTTTCTGGCAAAACCGTTTATCATGTCCACCATTACCAGCGCAGTGTGTGCTGCAGGCAGTTTCTCCAGTTCCAGTGTCCCGGCCTGTTCAAACATTTTATATAAATCATGTAAAGTTTTGGAGCTAGCTCTTGTAAATTCATCCAAACTTGTAAATTTCATAGACTGCACCCCCTTAAAAATTAAATTATTCTGTTCCTTCCAACTGCTTCTTTAACAATTTTCCTTACGAATTATTCTTTTATTCATTTTCCTTGTTCCAGCCTGTATTGAATCTGTAAAGCTTTGATGGCCTGTGCCCTGCATCCCTTGTGAATTGGTTTGTTTCAATCACCATATGTGCGGTTTTTCTTCTGAAATTAGCTTTTAACAGTTCAGTATCAAGAATCACTTCATACACCTGCTGGAGCTGAGTGAGTGTAAAAAGCTCCGGCATCAGATTGAAAGCTATATCCGTGTACTCTATTTTGGCTCTTAGCCTTTCCAGGGCATATTCAATAATTCCGGCATGATCAAAGGCAATTCCGCTGCATTCTTCTATATTTCCGCAAGTTCTTACCGTTCTTTCACTGACAGTTTTTACTTTTTTTATTACAGCCTCCAGATCCTCTTCGCCCTCACAGGTCAGTTTTAATTTATAAAGCCTTTGCTGTTCGTATCCGGTGCCAGTCAAAGTCTTGTGCTCCTGAAATAATTTGCACTGCACTGAAAACCATTTGGCATCGGCTGCATCATCGTTTGCTATTACTTCCAGAGTACTGCTGTCAGCCAGCGCCATATAAGATGTACTGATAATCCTGGCTCTGGGATCTCTGTCAACTCCGCCCCATGTATATAGCTGTTCCATATAGACATTGCCTATATTCGTTTCCTCTTTCAATTCTCTCACAGCTGCCTCTTCAAGACTTTCGTCCATTTTTACAAAACCACCCGGCAAGGCCCATTGTCCAATAAACGGGTGCTCGCCCCTTTTGATCAGCAGGAGCTTAAGTTCTTTGTCGGGAAGAGTCCTGTAATTCCTTTTCTTCACGTCGGTAACAGTAAATATAAGCATATCTACAGTGACCGAGGGCCTTTCATATTTGTACGGGTCATAGGCTGCAAGGAATTCTTCTTCTGTCTGCCCGTGGGAATTAAGTTTTTCATTAGAAGCCATTACATTCACCTATTTTTTTATTATTTTATTTGCTTTTGTTCTTACTATTCTGTTATTATCATATTGTTAATAACATTATATTCCAAACACCGCATTCTGTCAATCTTCCCCCTTCCAGCAAACAGCTTTTCATTATATAATTTCTATCAGGGATCGTATATATTCAAATGTTCCGAAGTACCAGGGCACTCCGGCACTTTAATATATTACAGATGGTCAAATATCAGCCTTCAGGAGCACAGCAGCATGTATTATATTGTTTTTGATCTGGAACTTAATCAGGACTTCTCTTCAGCACAGAATAAATATGCCAATAGAACCTCCGCGCCCTTTGAGATCATTCAAATAGGTGCTGTCAAACTGGACGTGGAGCTTAATACCGTTAATACTTTTAACCGGTATGTAAAACCTGTGTTTTATGAAAAAATAAATTCATTTATAACCGGATTGACAGGTATAACCACAGAACAGCTTCAGGCAGAAGAAATTTTTCCCGAAGTATACAGGCAGTTTACAGAATTTACAGGCGGGACCGGCTCGGTTTTTTGTGTATGGGGTTCCTCCGATGTAAAGGAATTATTCAGGAATGCGGGAATCCATGGCCTGAGCACCGGGTTTTTATCAAAAAAATATATAAATATACAGCCATATGCCTCGCTATATTTCAACTTTCCGGCAAAAAACCTGCTACGACTTGAACATGCGGTTCAAGCCTTGAACATTCCCATTAATTATACTTTTCACAATGCCTTTCATGATGCTTACTACACTGCAGAAATATTTAAAAAAATCTACAACTCCTATATACAGCCAAAGGTTTATGACCCCTCGGACATTCCTGGCAGACCTCCGAGACAGCCTAAGAGGTCCATCGATATTGAAGGTCTTGTAATGCAATTTGAAAAAATGTATGGCAGGAAGCTCACCCATGAAGAGAAAAGCATGATATTACTTGCGTTTAAAATGGGAAAAACAGGCCAGTTTCTAAAATAACACATTTATCCATTTAAATAAGTATACATTTTTGCAATTTTACTCAACATAATTTATACTATTTAAAAGAGTTATTTACGGGGGCATGCCAATGATTGATTTACACATCCATACAACCTCTTCGGACGGTTCCGAGGAACCTGAAGAAATTCTTAAGAAAGCCAGCCAATTGGGGTTGGAGTATATTTCCATCACTGACCACGATTCTATCGGTGCATACCAAAAGCTGAGCAGGAATAATACAAGAAACCTTTTTAACGGTAAAATCATACCCGGCTGTGAATTCACTGCGGTACACAACGGGAAGCCCATTGAAATACTGGGTTATGGCATTGATTTAGATATAATAGAAGCCGCCGGCATTGTTTCAGATGAAAAATTCCTTAAAAGAGAAAGCGGATACCTGAAAAAATTGATGGAAGTGTGTGAAAACCTTAATATTACGTATAGCAAAGAGCTGTCCATAAAGGGTACGAAATATTTTGCATCACAGGTGCTGCATTCAGACTTGAGAAAGTATCCCGAAAATGAAAAACATCTGGGAAAAGATATATGGGAAAATTTGAATGCCTTTTACAGGACTTGTGTCACTAATGAAAGCAGTCCTTTTTTCCTGGATCAGCTAAAAGACTGCCTCTCGGCCGGGGAAACCGCCGGCCTGATCAAAGCTGCAGGCGGAAAGGCATTTCTGGCCCACCCTTACGTATATTTTGAACCGGATTATAAAGAATTTCTGGATTCCATAGTAATGCTCAACGTTCTCGATGGTATAGAATGCTATCACTCTCTCCATTCGGCCGACAGGACAAGGTATCTTCTCGATTACTGCCATGAGCACAATTTGTACTCCTCGGGAGGAAGTGATTATCACGGCAGACTTAAACCCGCCGTTAACCTTGGAGAAAGCATCAGCGGGGTAAAAATACCTTACGATATATTGGCACCATGGCTTCCGGCAAATTTAATATAAACTGTTAATGCCAAAAGCTGCTCTCATATTTATATTTTCCATACTATGAGAACAGCTCTTATTTGTTTATTTATATTCAGTATACGTATTATTCCTTTTGTCCTGTATTACCACTGTGACAGAAGTTCCGAAAGAATACTTCTCCAGGGTAACGCTTTCCGGTTCCTTACCGTAGCCGGTTGTTATACCTGCATAGGCTTTGCCGTTATAAACCACCTTACCGTACACAGTTTGGCATCCTATATAATCTCCGTAGTTATCCTGGACTATTTGATTAATAAATACTTTCTTTGCGCCCTCGCTCAAACCCGTGAAAGTATCAAAATCAGATTTATTCTTAATAATTACAAACATTATTGCTTCAGTGCTGTCTAAATTGTAGGGATTCTCCCACGCACCGTCCACTGGAATCTTTTCAGCCTTAGCAGATAAATTGTTTATTCTGCTTTGTTCCGATTTATCAAGAGTTATTGCGGCACCGCTATTCTGTGAATCGTCATCGTCCTCAAACTCCATTTTACTTTCATCGGGTATTTCTACTGTAAAATCTCCATTATAATTCTTATATATCAAGGTTTCTCTTACACTGTAATGAAAATCCGCTATATCCTCTATATAAACATATTTATTAAAGCTGCGTTCAATACTGTTTATTAAATAATTACTTTTATTTATGCTGATTTCCAGATATGTATCCTCAGGATCCAACAATCCAATATCCTCTTCTACTTCATGCAAATAAACATTTCCTTTCAGCAGGATTGCCTTGTTATTCTGATTTTCCTGGAAGGTTAAACCACAATATAATGCTTCTGAAACTTTAAACTTGCTTATATCAAAAAAAGATAAATGCTCTTGATACTCCTGTTTGGTAAAAAGATTTTTTTTCCAATATTCCTTACCTGCATTTCTGGTATACGCAGAGTTATCATACAAATAAATAACGTTGCCTGCGTTACCCCCGGAGAAATCATCAATATCACCGCTTGCATACATTATCTTTTTTTTCTTATCCACTTTTCCCGTTGCTGAAACTTTATCGGTCACAGGATATTCTCTATCGTCCAGTACTGATTCCATCGAATACTCTACAATATATTTATTAGCTGCCCCGGATGCGGCAACAGCTTTATCAAGTACAGCCTTAACCTTGTTGTAATCGTTCAGCTTTTGTATATATACACTTTTCTCATCTTCATCCCAGGCATATTTCATATCCAACAGTTGTGCGGCGGATTTTGCAGGTATGTAATATATGTTTTTATAAAAAACAGGAGCGGCGTTAAGTACGCTCGATGACTTGCCCACTGTTGCCTTTGTGCTGTTAACCGTCATTTTGATCTGTTTTTTGCCAGTATTGATTATCAGGTTTTTTTGGTTTTTGTCCAGTTGGATGTGCTTGTTGTCATTGGGAATCCCAAGCTTGACCAGCAGTTCTTTACCGTTTAACAATATCTGACCGTTGACAGTAATTGGGGCGCTGCTGAAATTGACCTGCTGCCCGCTGACAAACACTTTAACATTTGCGTTTTCAGCAATGCTGCCGGCTGCATATGAATAACCGTTGAAACCCAGGCAAATTAGCAACGCAGCTAATAATCCCGCTATAATTTTCTTCATGCATTTCTTCATAAAATTCTCCTTAATATGTTAACTGCACCAGTTTTCGTGCCGTGTAATTTTCGGAATTTATAAAGTTTCCCGTGTGTTAATTATAGCATTATCTGCCTGGAAAAACCAAAGGTTCGAAGTGTCACATAGTTAATTTAACGCGTTATGCCAGTTGGTTGATAAATATGCCCGTTAAAAATTGCCTGTTTATACCGGCACTTCCATACTAACTTCAAGCAATGGATTGCACACAAAGTGCTTACTTGAAATAGTACGGTTCACAACAAGTATTTTATTGCCGTCGCAGCGACTCGACCATCCGTGTCTCGCGTGCTGCTCAAAGTGACATCCTATCACTTTGCCGGCTAAAACACTTGTTTTTCACCTACAAATTTCAGCAAGCACTTTTATCATGCTGTCCATTGCTTGAAGTTGTACTCGCGTACCAGTTGATTCTAATTAAAATCTGTAAAGCAAAACAAAATTTCAATTAGCACAACGAGTTAATTAAATGTATCATGTCAACTTCTTTTAATAGGTGTTTCTGCTGAATACTTCCCTCTGAACATCCTTGGGCAAATCAACAAATCTTGCGCTGAAGCCTCCGACCCTGACAAACAGGTCCTTGTATTTTTCAGGCTCTTCCATAGCTCTTTCCAGATCGGCCTTGTTAATAACCGTAATCATTGCCTGGTTTCCGCCCTTTTTAAAATATGTTTTGAGAAGAGCCTCGAACTGTTCTCTGTTTCTTTCAAACATATCCTTCCCGAACCTCATGTTATGAACTGCTCCTGCATGAATTCCGTGGTCAGGTTTGGTAATGGAGTTTATCATGGCTGTTACGCCTTTTTTGTCATTTCCCCCTGCAGGAGTATTGGCATTTGCCATGGCCCCGCCGGCTCTGCGTCCGTCGGCTGAGGCTCCGCCCCATCTGCCGAGGGTTGTATTCATTCCGTTATTGATAATTACGGCAAGATAGGAGTGCAGATTTGTCCTGTTTTTCTGATCCCTGATTGTGTTGCAGACGAAATTGTGCACTCTTACCAGCATTTCATCGGCTTTGGCATCATCGTTTCCGAATTTCGGGCAGTCAACCATCATTTTATGTTCTTTCTCATACCCGTAGAAATTATTGTCCAGTACTTCCAGAAGCTTCTCCGGAGTCAGAACCTTTTTGTCATAGACCAGTTCCCTTATTGAGGTGAGGCTGTCGGCAGTATTCACATTTCCGTAAGTTTCAAGGGTCCCTCCAAGGTATCTGATTCCACCCGAGAATATGCCCTTTCCTTTTTCCATACAATTGTCATAAAGCATGCTCATATAAAGATAGGATGCACTGTCACCAAGGACCCTGTACTCCAATTCCTCGTGATCGGCCAAAACCTCTATAAAATATGTCACCTGCTTTTTATATGCCTCAAACAGCTGGTCAAAGGTTTTGAATTCTTTCAGTTCTCCGGTTCTCAGTCCCGATTCAAAGCCTGTGACAGGGTCCATACCATTGTGCAGCGCTACCTCGAGGGCTTTCAGAAGATTTATGGAGCCGCTGGGAGTACCGTAACTGCGGTGATTCAGAACATATTCCCCGCAGCCGAAAGGAACATAGTGTTCGGCCTCCTCAACAGGTACCTCAAAAGCCCTGCTCACTGCCGGAACGTTAACGTCATCATTGTACAGCAGGGGGAAGGTACAGCCGCTTCCTATAACGTCAATGGCCTTTTCCATAACCTTGGGATTCATTCCTTCATAAAAGCGGAGTGTCAGCTGCGGCAGTATGTTATTTATTCTCTTTGAGGCTTCCATGGCAAGAACCGCAAACCTGTCTGCATTTTCTTCATTCGGTCTTCCCTTTCCTCCAAGGATTACTCTGCCGTCAACATCGACTATGAGATCTCCGATCAGTCTCCATATGGACATTACCATCTCCAGGGCCTCATCCTCCTTTATTCTTCCGCTGTCAATATCCCTGGCGCAGAAGTCACCCAGGTAAACATCCATCCGCCCGAATTCCAGTGAACCGCATACCGTTGAGTAGAGCCAGGCCAGCTGAATTGCCTCTCTGAAAGAATCAGGCTTGTCTTTTGATATATTCTCCAGCACATCTGCCATTATCTTTAATTCAGTCTTTCGTGAACTGTCATCCGTCGCATGGGCCATTTCCAAAGCCTGTGCCTTGTAAAATCTGCATATTTCAATAAAATGCTCCAGAACCAACAGCATGCCCTCATACAGCTTGACATTTCCGCCCCCGGCAGCCGCCTTATCCCTGTATTCCCCAGCCTCGGCAATAAGCCCCGGTATACCAAGCCTCATAAGCTTTTCATAATCGATATAAACACCCGCCATCCTGTAAAGAGGTGTTGCTATTTCAGGCTCGTACAGGAAAGGAAACTCTGCAATCTTCTCCTTGCAAAGCACCTTGTTCATATCCTCTGTAAAGGCAGCTTCTATCTTTCTTGTGGTAGTCTCCTTTCTCCAGAAAAGCAGCATATCCATTATTTTCTCTCTTTGTCCAGGAGTGATATTTCCTTTTTCAATAGCATCGACAATTGCAAATTCATTGCAGAAATATCCAAAGCCTCCGAATTGCGGACTGAAACCCACTGTTCCGTACTTCACCCTTCCTGCAAACAGGTCATTTTCTTTGATTTCGGTCAGTATTGCAGGAAACTGGGCTTTTATGCACATGGCTTCGCGTATTGATATATCGTCGTTTTTATACTTCCTGTAAGTTTCTGTAAAATTGATTTCCATAGAAAAATCAGATTTAGCCATATTGATTACCTCCATTTTTTAAAATTGTCTTATGATACTTTAATATTAATGCTTTACGGCATTTTCTTCTTGTATTGATTTGATAAATACTTTGTGCTATATTGACTATAAGAACATTAAGGAGAATAAATATGCCGGTACAGAAATTAAGTTTAAGTGATTATTTACGATCAGGGATGGAGTCAAGCGGAAGCTTTTTTACCTCTGCAAAATTTATATCGACCGAGCATTATCATGATTTTTTTGAATTCTGTTTTATAACAGAAGGAAAAATATATCATTCCTTTAACGGAAACAGGGAAATCCTGCAGCAGGGAAACCTGATATTTATCAGACCTGAAGATATCCACTCCTTTGAAGTAATTGACAGTGAATATTTTCAGTTTATAAACCTGGCGGTTTCACCTGAAACAATTTATGACATGTTTAAATATTTGGGAAACGGTTTTAAACCTGAGCGGTTTATAAAAGCACCAAATCCCATAAAGACTGAAATCCCCAAGTCCGAAACAGAATCCCTCAAATCAAAGTTTGAGCATTTTATTCTTATGCCCCGTTATGATGAAGGAAAAATCAATTCCGATCTGAGAGCCGTTCTGGTAGAAGTTTTTACTCATTACTTCCCCATGAAATTGTGGGAGAACAAGACCTCGGTGCCCATATGGCTGGACTGGCTTTATAAGGAAATGCAAAAAAAGGAAAACTTTGTGGGCGGTATAGCCGTAATGCAGAAAATCGCCTGCAAATCACCCGAGCACCTCTGCCGGGAATTTAAAAAGCATTTTAACAAAACTCCTACGGAGTTTATTAATGATACAAGATTGAATTATGCCAGAAATCTGCTTGTTTTCAGTGACGAGAAGATCATTGATATCGCTTATTCTTCAGGTTTTCAGAATTTGAGCCACTTTTGCCATGAGTTTAAAAGGAAGTTTTTGATACCCCCTACGTCATACAGGAAACTCTACCAGAAAGTTATCGGAACCGAGCAGGCATAAAAAGTCCCGGAACCGGTATTTTTGAATACCGTCCGGGACTTGATTCCTATCAGCTCTTTCTCAGCAGTTCCAGCACCTCTTCGGCATGCCCCTCGGGAGATACCTTTGGAAATACCTTTTGGATCACCATTTCCTCATCAATTATAAAGGTAGACCTTATAATACCCATATAGGTTTTTCCGTACATTCTCTTTTCTCCCCAGGCCCCATAGGCTTCGGATATTTTGTGGTCTTCGTCACTCAGGAGATAAAAAGGAAGGTTGTATTTATTCCTGAATTTATCATGGGATTTTTCGCCATCCGGGCTGATTCCCACAACTACCGCACCTGCTTCGAGAATATAATCATAGACATCTCTGAAGCCGCAGGCTTCTTTGGTACAACCTGGAGTATCATCCTTGGGATAGAAATATAAAACAATCTTTTTGCCTTTGAATTCAGAGAGACTGACTTCTTTATGTTCAGCTGTTTTCAGCACAAAATCCACAGCTCTTTCTCCTGCTTTTAACATTTGCATACACCTCCGCCAAATAATTTTCTTTTCATTTCTATTGAATATATGTACCACCCATAAGCAACAGTAAACAAAATGTGAACCTTCAATGATTTCAGACAAAGATTTTTATAATGGACTTTAAGTGTACGAATGATCAAGTTATTAGAATTGAAAATGATTTAAAGCCTAAAGTTGAAACAGCCCTTGAAGGGTACAAAATCATTTATGAAAAGCTGGACTCTCTGGACAAAAAGTTGAAATTATCAACTCAAAGGTCGAACAGCAGGAAGTAGAAATTAAAGTTATTAAAGGCGGTAAATAAATTTAAATATATATAAAGCATTCAACAGTGCTCCCGTACTAACATCAAAAAATGGACAGCTCACAAAGTACATGCTTGAAATTTGTACGGCTCATCACAAGTATTTTTGCCGTCGCAGAACACTCAACATCCTGTTTCGGGTTGCTGCTCAAATCTGCGTCCTGCGGATTTGCCAGCAAAAACACTTGCGTTTCGCCTGTAATTTCAGGCATGTACTTTTAACAGAGCTTCCCATTTTTTGAAGTTGCACTCGCGCACTATGATGAATTGTAATACATGTAATGCAATTGTCGTTCTGCAACGGCTCTTTTGCTTTACATATGCTTTTTTACTTTCCTAAAACAACTTCAACAGTACAGCTATCCTTACCGTCCAGCAATTGTTCCAGCGACGTTTTATAGATTTTTGCAGACTTGCCTGCATTTGTCTCAAAGCCTATAGCATTTCCATCTATTTTAATCCCCTCAATTTTATAATCCTCATAATCCAGGCCCTGCGGGTTGGAGTAAACCAATTCCACTCTCTTTCCCAGGAAGAAAGCCTGTGCCGCCGCTGTTCCATTGCTGTCAAACTGTTCCTTTACCAGCTTTGGAGCCAGAACAAGATCTCCGTATTCACCTCTGAAGCCGAACATTTCGGTAAGTACGGTCATCAGCAGCCAGCTTGCGGAACCTGACAGATAGTGATACATTCCCCTGCCTTCATGGGATATGTACTCTGGTATACCCGGATATATCCCCGCCTTTTCGGTATTGTTGGGAAGTGCATAAATTGTTTTGAACACTTCATAGGCTTCCTTTATATACCCTCTTTTGTACAAACCGTTCATAAACATTACAACCATGTGGTTGAAGGTTCCGCCTGTCTCCTTTTCACCGTAGACAACCGCATAACCTCTTCCGAAGTTCAGTGTATTGGGTCCCAAAGGTGTTGTAAGTCTGAAGCCCCCCGTATCAGGGTCTTTCAAAATTGCTTTTGCAGCTTTGAAGGCCTTTTTGATCTGCTCATCTGTTGCAGCCCCCGACATAATGGCAAAGGTCTGTGCTGTCAGATTCATTCGTGTGCAGTCTTCATGGTCTCCGTCCACCCTGTTGCCGTCATTGTTGTAATAGCCGTTAAAGAAGCCGTAACCTGTCTTCGATTCAATCCATTCATTTTCCCTGACATGCTTGAGTATCCAGTTGCCCATTTCTGTCAGATCTGCTGCCAGCAAATGGATTTCTACCTCTGTCTTTTCCCCTGAGAAACAGTTATTGACGGCATCAAAATATTTTTCAAGCCTCTTCCGCTTGTCGGCTGCCGAATTGTAATCAACCCTGCCGTTCAAGCCTGTCAGCACAATTAATTCTTTAAACAACGGAATAGTCTCTGTCTTTTTAACTTTTTTGTATTGCAGCAGGAGTTGGGCAATGGTTATGAGATTCCAACCATAGAAGGCTGAGAACGGAACTGTTTCGCCCTTTTCATTTGCCATATCCAGCAGGTCGTTCCAATCTGCGTCTTCCAGCTTCAGGTTGTTGTGATCCCCCACATTATGGAAACAGGTAAGGTGCTGAACCAATACATGTTCAAGCAGGCTGCCGCAGTAAACGTCTCCCGACACGGTTTTCTGCTGTGTTCCGTCAGCAGGCTTCCAGCTGTTGTCTTTTGCCTTTGCCCTGCTTATCTGGTGATCCTTCCAATATGGCAATTCTGTAAAGAATACCTCCACATCGCCTGTTTGATCTGCATAAAGCCTGGTTGTGTAATACGGCCATATTCCATGGTCCATCCATACTCTCGAAATTTTATTGCGGTCTGCGGCAAACCTTCCCAGGCCTTTTTCTATGATGGTCGCATTGCTGCCGTCCAATCTTACTCCGCCGAAGCTTGCTGTAAGCGTACCCTTCATCTCTTCAGGACTTTGGAGCAGCAATGCCAGGCAGTCCTGCCACAGGTCCCGCCAGCCTCTTCCGCCTCTGCCGTAGTCAAAATGCGGCAGGAAAGAGTTTCCGTAAATTTTTCTCAATACAGGCTGCAAAGCTACCCAACGCATCCATTTGTTGAAACTCTCATGGCCTGTTTTGAAAGAAATCCTTTCAACTCTTCCTTTCCAGTAGTTCATGTTTTCTTCAAGAGCTTTGGCAGCTTTTTCAGCACTGCCGTATCTTTCTAAACAGCGTAATACTTCTGATTTTTCCTGAGTTACTCCTTCGATTAAAATATAACCCCTGGTTTCTCCCGGAGCCAGAACAGCTGCTTCAAACCTCATGGCGCCGATTGCCTCCATACCGTCGCGCCTGTTGGGGGGAACCTGATAAGGGGGAATATTGGCAACCACCGCCCTCGGCCATTCAAAGCTGCCTCCCTCTCCAATGAATTCAGTGACTGTCGGGAACTGGCCTACAGGTTTTTCCTTATTTTCTCCTATGGCCAAAGCAAAATAAATAGTGCTGTTAGGCTTATGACCCCTTTCATCATGTATGATAGCAGGCTTTACTTCAAGACCGTAATCATTCATTTCAATTCTGTGGGCCAGTGAAGTCCAGTGATTGTGATCACGCTGACTGTCGGCAGATCTGCCGTACAGGGGCAGGGCTGTGGTAGGAGTCAATGTAATGGCTTCACCGGAAATGTTAGTGACTTTTACCCACATTATTTCAACTGCATCATCCGTTACAGGAGCAAAGCTGATAATCTCGGATTTTATTCCCGCCTCCCGGTCTTCTCTTATTAATGTATGCGCAAGAAAAGCACCTTTTATTGTAACATCGGTTTTTTCATTTTCGGTAAAAAGCTCTGAAAGCTGCTTTGCAGAATTCCCGGTAAGAGAGTATGCACCTGTCCTGTCACTGTAAACCCAAAAGTTTCTTGCCGACCTGGTATTGTATAAGTCAGTCATTACCAAAGGTAATCTGAGAAAGCTGTGCTGTCCTGTAGTCGCATCACCGTGCAGGGTTGGTGTAACCGACCCCATTATTCCCGCTTCATTGCATATGGGGAAGTAAAGCTGATTAAGAGTATGTGGATTTTTCCATTCAAATGACCCCTTATCATCAGTGTAAACCCATTTTACATTTTTAATGTTGTTAGACATTTTAAGCTCCATTTCCGCATCGTGCAAAACGAATTTGCCCAATGCAGAACCAAAAATTTCAAACAAAATTTTTTATGGGCTTAAATTCAATTTATTGCACGTGCCATTTATTTTTTAGTGCCTAAAAAACAGGCACTTGTACAGTTGATTGCTCAACGGGTTAATTCATTTTGAAATTAGTACAGCCAAATTTTTTCAAAATACATGACCATTCATCTTTTGTCTGCCGGCTTGTATTTTCAAGCATGAGCTGCCGCCCTTCAAGGCCGATACCTGTTCCCTTTGAAATTCCAAGGTTATGGTAGGGCATTATCTCAATACCCTCCAGCAGAAGATATTTTTTTGAAAGTTCTGCAATCCCCTTCAAGTGGTCCTCGGTATCATTAACCGACGGAATCAGCGGACACCGCAGAATTATCCGGGCATTTTTTTTATATAGAAAATCCAGATTTGATAAAATAAGCTCATCGGAAACACCGGTAAGTTTCTTGTGCCTGGCACTATCCGTATCCTTGTAATCAAAAAGGAAAGTATCAACATAGGGAAAAATTTTTTTATAGTTCTTTTCGGGTGCATAACCGCAGGTTTCAATACATGTATGTATACCGGCCTCCCTGCATTTTTTCAAAAGCTCCGATGCGGCCTCCGGCTGAAGCATGGGTTCCCCTCCGGACAAGGTCACACCCCCGCCCGACATTGTATAGAAATCCATATCGCTTTTAACCTCATCAAAAATTGCCTCAACGTCAAGCTTTTGACCAAATATGCTCAATGCCTCATAGTAACATGCTTCAACGCACTTTCCGCATGCGATGCACAAACCGAATTTAACCATATGCCGGTCCTGTTCAATCTGATGAGCACCTGTAGGACACACACCTACACATGCCATGCAGTCCACACACTTATCCCTGTTAAAAAAAAGCTGCGGTTCACTGCTCCAGGATTCAGGGTTATGACACCACCCGCATCTTAAGGGACATCCCTTAAAGAAAACTGTCGTGCGGATACCCGGACCGTCATGTATTGATGCACGTAGAATACTGATAATTGTTGCCTTGCCGGAAAAAGACAAATATGTCACCACCTCAATAGTATAATTGTTTGAATATTGATATAGAGTTCAGGAAGTGTATCCAATCAAGCAAATGAACGTTCCTTGTGATACTATTATTCTAACTGTTAACCTTGTAAAGTTCTTGTGTGGAATTGATATATAATTTGTACTGTATTGATTATTTATGATAATTCAACAAATACAAAAACCCCATTTGCCATAGCAAACGGGGTTTTTGCGATATTTAATTTCTAATATTGATTTGAAATAATATTACTTTCTGCTTGCTTTAAAGCTGTCCAGCTGTTTGTGGCATTCGGCCAGAATCTTATCCAGGCCTGCATCTTTTTGCTTTTGAATGTATTCATCCACAGCCCTGTCAATATTCTCAGCCTTTACAAGCCCATAGATCAAAGGTCTTCCAAACTCCTGGAATATCTGATCCCTTCTGGATATTTCATTTTTTATGCTGTCAGTGTTATAAAAAATACCGTCTACAGGATTATCAATATTCACAGGATTCTTTGCATAATCCGCTTCCCTCTGCCAGAAACCTTCACCGTAAGTTGCATCAGGTCTCATAAACTGTGGCTTCCATAAAGTCCACTGACCTGGCCAGTCCATATAGTTGCTGTTTGCAGATGTCATGCCGTTTGGATATTTTGCCGTTTTTCCGTCCAACACATATGTCTTGCCTTCTATCCCATAAAATACCATATCGTAAAATTCCTGATTTGTTTCCATCATATTCATCCACATAAGCGCTCTTTCAGGATTTTTAGCATTTCTGTTAACACACATGGTGTTTCCTAAAGGTGTGCGGTTGAAAAATTTGTTTTCAGGATATAATTCAGAGTAATCCTTCGTAAAAGCAGGATCTTTGAACGGTTCGGTTGCCAGGGACCATTCATGGGTGATAACCCTGCACAAGGTCTTTCCGTTGTCCCATTTATCCTGTTCATACATCTTGTCTGTCATTTCATCTTTTGAAATGATTCCGTCTTCTACCCATTTTCTTATGATTTTAACCGTATCCCTGAAGGTTTCTGTCTGCTCAATGGGAATAAGCTTTGAAACGTCTCCGTTAACATCATAATAGAAATTGTGGAATTCAGCATCCATCAGCCCGTCTCTGAGCAAAGTTACCTGGAATACCTGGTTCAGGTTGTTCTGCCCCAGAGCCAGTATTGTCTGATCGGGGTAAGCCTTCTTGAACTCATGCACCACCGTGTCAATATCCTCAATGGTTTTAACAGAATTCTGTTCGATCTTTATCCCGGCCTTTTCAGCCGCATCAGATCTCCAGTCAAACCAGGGACGCAGACTCCCCGATAAAGTCCAGGGAAGGGCTACAACCTTATCTCCCACAGTTGCAGGTCTGAGGGTTCCTGTTTCCTGATATTTTTTGTACAGATCAGGTGCATATTTGGGCAGCAGCTGTGAAATGTCCATGTATGCGCCCTTGTTCTGCATCTGGGTGTAAGCCTGCCAGGGTCCGTCATAGTTCATATCCCAGTCATCACCCGAAGCTGCCATAACCATCAGCTTGTCCTTGTAATCACCAAAGGCTATCCAGTTTACTTCATAAGTACAGTTCAATTTATCTTTGAACTTTTCTGCCAGAGCGTTCCATACCTCATCTGCCGCAGATTTCTTGTCTCCCGGAAAATAAAATCTGAGATTGACAGGTTCCAAAGTCTCTGCAGTACTGCCTCCCGCATCAGAACCGGTTACCGAAGAAGTCTGACTTCCGCTGTTCCGGGCAGTCCCCCCGGAACCTCCGCATCCTGCAAGCATACTGCTGAAAATCATAAGTGCAACCGTCACAGCCAACATTTTTACCAATACCTTTTTCAT
This sequence comes from Bacillota bacterium, assembly GCA_023392075.1. GTDB lineage: Bacteria > Bacillota > Clostridia > Acetivibrionales > DSM-1351 > Ruminiclostridium. Next base: position 36,197 of record JAEVZU010000193.1, read on the forward strand.
AAATATCGCTCCCCTTCTTTATATTACTATAAGGCATACGCCAATACAGTCAACCCTTAACCGCACCGACCATGATCCCTTTTACAAAATATCTCTGCACAAAAGGATACAGCAGTATGATCGGACCTATTGTTACAATTGTTACGGCCATTTTTATTCCCTCTGCAGGTATGGTCGCCGAAACCTGCTGCATCATCGACGCATTGGGAGATGATTGAAGGAAGGTGACATTGGAGACAATGGTGCGGAGCAACAGCTGCAGCGGCTGTTTCGCAGTTTCATCCACCAGCATGAGCCCAAGCCACCAGTCATTCCAGTAACCCAGTGCTGCAAAGAGCCCGACCGTTGCAAGTGCAGGCTTGGCCAGGGGCAGCATTATTTTTACGAAAATTGTGAACTCCCCGGCCCCGTCTATTTTTGCAGATTCATGCATTTCATCAGGTATGGACTGGAAGAAATTCCTTAAAAGCAGAATATACCATGCATACGCCAGATATGGGATGATAAGGGCAATGATTTTATCCTTCAGGTGCAGATAATTTACACAGACTATATACCATGGAACCATGCCTCCGCTGAACAGCATTGTTATTATGGTATAAATTGAAAGAAACCTTCTGCACTTCAGTTCCTTTCTTGACAAAACATATCCTGCCATGGCATTTATCAATAAATTAAAGAAAGTACCTGCAACCGTAACAAATATTGTAACCTTGTACGCATTTAATATTCTGTTGGCATCCAGAAACAGTATTTTATAGGATATAAAGCTTATGGATTTCGGAAACAAGGTAAAGCCGTATTTAAGAATATCCTTTTCAGGGGACAGTGACCCGCTGATTACCATAAGGAACGGCAGCAGACAGAACATTGAAAACAATGTTACCAATACATATGAAGCAATAGAAAAAGCACTGATTTTACCCTTTCGCATGTTAAGCCTCCTTTTTAGAATATCGCTGAATCCTTATCCATTTTACGGGCCCATAAATTAGATGAAATGACCAGTACAAAGGATATGATTGATTGAACAAAACCTGCAGCCGATGCCATACCTATGTCTCCGGTCTGCTTAAGGCCCCGGTATACGAAAGTGTCTATAACATCCGATGAGGAAAAAATCTGTGAAGCATCTCCAACTATTGCATAAAACATTCCAAAATCAGCATTCATGATTTTTCCCACCTGAAGCAATGTCAGAATAATTATGGTAGGTCTGAGAAGAGGCAGCGTGATATATTTGATTTCATGCCATTTGGATGCACCGTCTATCTGAGCCGCCTCATAATAGGAGCTGTCTATACCGGTCAGTGTGGCAAGATACATTATGGCTCCATAGCCAGATATTTTCCACCTGTTGATCATTACCAGTATAAACGGCCAGGCTGCCGGTTTACTGTACCACTCAACTCTGGGGATTCCAAGAGAGGCCAGCAGTCCGTTAATTGTGCCATTATCGGTACTGAAAAAATTGTAGGCAAACACTCCGACAACTATCCACGACACAAAATAAGGAAGGATTGTAATGGACTGTGTTACTTTTTTAAACCGTTTATTTCCTATTTCATTCAGCAACAGTGCAAGGCTTACCTCAAAAAATACTCCAAACGCAATAAATAAACCGTTTAAAACAATTGTATTTCTAAAAGCCCTTAACGCCGAATCCGAGCTGAACAGAAAAATGAAATTATTATAGATAGGCTGGGTCCAATCGCTCCCCCATATCCCCTGCTTGAAATTTACATCCTTAAAAGCCAGGATAAGCCCCGAAAGCGGCAGATAATTAAACAATAGAAGAAGCAGCATTGCAGGTAAAAACATCATATACAAAGATTTATGTTTTGCAATATCTTTTAATATTACCTTAAAAGCATTACCCCTTTTGTCATATACATTTTGAACCTTCATAATAAATACCCCTTAATTTTTAAATTGTTCGGGAAATACTTTAAGCAAATACGTATCCGCTTGGAACATTTTTATCATAGTATCAAGCCGTACTTTTTTATAGTCAAAACTTTTAACTTTCAGTATTAAAACTCCAAAAGTGCAGGTATAATATTTCAAAATAAGGTATAAAAATCACAACTGGAGCCTGCAGCCAGGCATCATCAGGGCCGGAATACTTGCTAAAACCCGCCGTGTATTATAGAATAAAGTTGTCCAAAAATATTCAAGTGATCCATTCAAGAGAATTCTGATTTTAAGAGGTATGTGTCAAATAAAAATTTAGTTTAAATATTTTAATATTATTTCCATTTGGAGGCTATAATGCGATTTACGAAATTATTTCAGAGAGGAATTTTTTCTACCAGAAAGTATTATACCAAGGTGCTTTTATCATTTATAATAATGGCTTTCCTTATAGTTTTGTCAACTTCCCTGGTTTTTTCCTCAATGTACATGAATACCATTTATAAACAGCTTTCCATTGACTCGGTAAACGATATGGAAAAGCTGACTTCGGAATTCGATAATGTGTTCAAGCAATTTAAGGACACAAATATTTACCTGAATCAGGTGCCTGATATCAATGCATTTTTATATTCCTATTCGATTGATGATTACATGACCTTGAACAGGGCCGATATGATATCCCGCCAGATTAAAAACCTGAACAGCTACATTCATTCCATAATGCTCTACAACAAGGATGTCAAATACACACTTATGTCCGGAAATCTCAATATTGACAGGAACCAGTTTACAAGCAGTGCTTTAAAATCTCCGGATGCAAAGAGCAGTCTCAACATGGTAATCAGCTCTGTTTCCGATGACAGTACCCGGAATGGCCAAAAGGAAAAAACCATTTCAATACTGTTCAACGATTCGGACAAAAAGAATATTTCCTCCGACAGCACTATTGTAATGACGGTTGACAGAGATGAGCTGGAAAAGAAATTGCTTGGAAAAGCAGATGGGACCACTATTGTCACCGACAGCAGCGGCCAGGTATTATTTTCCTCCGAGCCTTCCTGGAATAATTCTGTAGGACAGCAAGCCTTCTTTTCCAGAATAACAGCTTCCGAAAACAAGCCTGACAGTTTCAAGATAAATATAGACAATAACAATAAAATTGTTTCATACGCTAAAAGCGTACAAACAGGTTTCTATATTATCAACATTCTGAATACCGATAATTATACAGGAATAATATTAAAAAATGAGATAACCGTTTTATCAATAAGCATGGGTATCCTGCTGGTATTTCTTTTAGCAGGTTATTTTATATCCAGAAACATATACTCTCCAATAAAAAAAGTGACCGCTCAGTTTTCGGGTTCCAAATATGTTGATCCCGGTGACACTCACTATGCTGAAATTGCTACCATTTCTCAGGTTTTCAACAATGCACTCAAACAAATTGACGAGCTTGAAATGAGAAGCGATGACAACAATCTTAAACTTAAGGAAGAGTTTTTAAGAAGGCTGTTGAGAGGTAATATTTCTGAAGAAACCATCCTTTCCGAAGCCGGGTTATACAAATTCGACATAGAGTTCTCAAATCTCATTATGTGTTGTATGAGAATTGACAACCATGCAAATATGGGCTGGAATAAAAAACTTGCTTATGAATCCGCCATATCAAGTATTTTCCCTGAGGTTCTCAATAAGGCTTTCAAATATGAAGTGGTCAATATGTATGAAGGTGAATTTGCCTTGCTTATCAACTTCCGGAATACTTCCGAAAATAGTCTGAACCTTGTCATTGAAGCCATGGACACCATACGGGATATTACAAAAAGAACGCTCCAGTTAACTCTGTCAATAGGAATCAGCGGAGTTTCCAACAGCATTCCGGAATGCAACGGCTGCTATGCCAAGGCCGTTGAGCTTGTAAAGCACAGATTCATACTTGGAGGAGATCATACGATTTACCAGAGGCTTTTGGATGATATTATAACCACTAATGTCAATTATCCGGATGAGATGAATGACAAACTCTTAAAAGCAATAAGAATGAATAAAAAGGAGGATTTCGTCAATAACCTCCGGGATATCATCGAATTTTTAAAGGGTTACCCCTATTCAAAATCCATATCCATGTTGTTTCAGGTTATAAGCGAATGCATTAAAACAATAGACCAGACCTCCCAGCAGGACAGTAAAAAATACTATTTGGGTCTGGATGATATAAATACCATTATCGGTTCTCTTGAAACCCTGGAACAGGCAATGGAGTGGCTCATAAACATTTTTGACAACTATCAGGAAATGATGGATAAAATTAATCTTCTTAAAAATGACAAACATTACAAGCTGGTTGAAAAAATGCAGACGTATATAATGGAAAATTACAGGGACTGCAATATGAATGTAGAAAGTCTGGCTGATATTGCAGGGTATACCTCTTACTATTTCTCAAAGGTATTCAAGGATATAACAGGTCTCGCCGTAATAGACTACATCCGACAGGTGAGAATAAATACGGCAAAGGAACTGCTGTGTGTAGATGAAATCAAAATAAGCGATATTCCCTGTATGGTAGGCTTCTCAAATCCCAGCTACTTCTATTCTATTTTCAAAAAGGATGTAGGATTGACCCCATCTGCATATAAGGAGTATATACTCAGCAAGAATAAATCAAAATAATATGTTTATGCAGCCTGTGGCTCAAGCTAAGAAAAAATGGTTAATTTGAAGACAAAAAGAACCTGCCAAAGAATATTTATTTTCTTTTAACAGGTTCTTTTCTGACTGGAATATTTGAATTAACTCCCAGCGCCAGTTAATTTAACGCGCTGTGCTATTTAATTTATATTTTGCTTTACCCGCATAATTTTTATATCAACTGGTAACTTCCGTACTAACTTCATAAAATAAAGATGCACCCAAAACAATTGGGAAAATTGTATCGCCTCATTTAAAGCGGTTTTGCCGTCGCTCAAACTCGACCTCCTGTCTCGATTTGAAGCTCAAAGCAACGTCCTTTTGCTTTGCCGGCAAAACCTCTTTACCTTCGTCGACAATTTACCGCAATTGTTTTTAACTGTGCATCTTATTTCATGAAGTTGTACTCGCGTACCAGTTGACTCTGATTAAATCTATCTGTAAAGCAAAAACAAAATTTCAAATAGCATAACAGGTTAATTTAATAGCTTATCTTTACGGTTTTGATTTCAAAAGGGCCAAAGGCCAAGTCAAAAGTATTTCCTGCACCTATTTCCTCCAACTTCTCTTCCAGCATGTTGGTAAGCTCAATTGCCTTTGGCTTCATACCAAGGGCTATCCTTGAACGGGTAAAGGTGCCCTCGGCTTCATACAACCTCAGGATAAAGGCCTTTTGGTTGTCCTCGCACGGCTTTACGGTCTCGATTATTATATTTGAACTGTCTGCCCGGGCCAGGGAGTCAAGTTCAGCGGCACCAGGTATCACGAGAGGTTTGTAATTCAGGCCGTACGCCGGCAATATGACATTGTCGGCGCTGAAATCACCTGTATGTGGTAAAAAGGAATATACGCATTCATGAATTCCCGCATCTCCTCTGGGATCAGGTCTGCATCCGCCCTTGTGCAAGGACAGCCTCATATCCGAACCCTCAACCGATATACCGTATTTGCAGTCATTTAATATGGATACTCCATACCTTGTTTCAGAAATATCCGTAAACTTGTGGTTTACGACCTCAAACATAGCCTGTTCATAGCTGTTGTTGCGGGTAGTGGGCTTCTGGCTATGGCCGAACTGGATTTCATGCCTGGCCGTGTTGCTCACTATGGTGGTGTCAAAATCAACCTTCAGGAAGCGGTGCTTGTCGTTCCAGTCAATAACTGTCTCAAAATCCACCCTTGGAGTGGTGGAATAGAATATCATATCCTGTCTGACGGTTGATTTGCCGGTAAGTTTATAGGTACTCCGTATACGGAACTGGATTTTTCCGTCTGCAGCAATTTTTCTGTCAATCAGTCCGGCATTGGCCTCGAACTTCATCTGACAATCGGCATCAATATCCCAGTTATCCCAGGCAGTGGGCACATCCTCCGCAATCAGGAACGTGTTCAGCGGATAACCAGCCCCTCTCAGCTCCCGGTTTACACGTGTGTCAATAAATGAGCTGATTGTACCGGCCTCATCAAAGGTCACTCTGGCAAACGGTGTAGTCAGCACATTCCCTTTCAGTTCAAAAGGAGATTTATCCTCTCCTGCTGCCGGGGCTGCTGCATTACCGGCCGGTTCAAAAGCCAGAACTCTGCTGCCCAGCGAGGGCAGTTTTATGTTTGCCACACACAGTTGTTCTTCCCCTCTCAAATTCTGAACCTGCTGAGTTTTGATATCCTTATCAGTTGCAGCTTTATCACCGAACCCGGCCAGATATATCATGCCCGGCCTTTCAAAACCCAGTGTATTTACTACTGTTACCGCATTTTTATCGGCTTTGGCTCCGGCAGTTATATCAATAAGTTCCTGGGCTTTCTCAAGGAGCTGCCCCATTTCCCGGTAACAGTCGTCATGTGCTCTTGGAATGCACGTTCCGGGCAAAATATCATGAAACTGGTTGACCAGCAAGGTTTCCATCAGGGGTCTGATATCTGTATCCGCTGCTGTTTTTTCTTCCGAGACCGCCCTGTGCACTGTAAGAAATTCAAGATCATGCAGAGCTGTTTCAGCTTTTCTGTTGTTCCGCTTGATTGTATGCTGGTTTGTCAATGTCCCCCTGTGCAGTTCAAGATACAGTTCACCCTTATATACAGGAGGGTTTACAGCCTCCTGCTCAAGCTTCTCCATAAAGCTTCCCACACTCATATGCTCAGCCCTGGGACAGCCCTCCAGGTCACGAACCCTTTTTGCCATTTCAATCATTTCAAACTGCGGGCCGCCTCCTCCGTCGCCATATCCATAGGCTATAAGACGGCTTTTTGCTACATTCTTATTTTTTAAATAATTGTCACTGCCTCTGCCGTCGATGCTCTCCAACAAAGCCTTTGGCTCAGGCCAGCAATGAGTGATGTTGAAGTGGGTAAACACCTCTGTGCCGTCGATACCTTTCCAGTAAAAGGTTTCATAGGGAAATTTGTTGGTATCGTTCCAGGACATTTTAGTTGTGAGGAAATAGTCAACCCTGCAGCCCTTCATAATCTGCGGGATTGCGGCACTGTAACCGAAGGTGTCGGGCAGCCAGAAGCAGTTTGAGGTATAGTCAAAATATTTCTGTGTGTATTTTTGTCCCCACAGGAACTGACGGATCATTGATTCACCGGAGGTTATATTACAGTCACATTCCACCCAGACCGCCCCATTTGGTTCATATCTTCCCTCCCGTACTTTTTCCGCAAGCTTTTCAAATAATCCCGGGTAATTTTTTCTGATCATTTCCGTGTGGTATGCCGAACTCTGAATGAAACGGTACTCGGGAAACTGATTCATAAGACTGATCTCATTTGAGAAGGTCCTTGCACATTTTTTTACTGTTTCAGGTATATGCCACAGCCATGCCGTATCCATGTGGGAATGCCCCACCAAGCCTGCAAACGGCGCCGACTTCGAGTTTTTGGCTTCCAGCAGCGGTTTCATTATTTCCCTTGCTTTTGCCAGAGCCGGTCTCCATACTGATTCCTCTGCATTTTCAACCGAGTAATATACGGTTTTGTGCACCTCGGTCAAACAGTTAATTATATCGGCACGTCTGAAGCTTAAGGCATCAAGCTTTTCCGCCATCTGGTTCAAGGTTCTCAAATCGTATATGAAATCGGCTATATCCTGATTTTTAATACAAAGCCAGATTGCTTTATATTCATAGCGGTAATCACTTCTGACATTGGTTTCAAAGGGCTGAGTTCCCAATATGTAGTGGCCTGCGTAAAATTCCACGGCAAAATCAACTACTTCCTTCCTGAAGTCTCCATCTACCAGTAAATCACAATAGTGGTTGCCATGACCTGTCTGTACTATCTTTGTGGCAAAAGTACCCGAGGGTATGCCGTCAACCCACAGCATTGCCTCATACCCGCCCACTTCAGGTCTTATATAAATATTTTGGCCTTTATACTCCTGCGGAATATGTACTTTTCCCTTGAACCAGCAATACACTCCTTCACTTCCCCAGGTATCGCCCCTTTTTATATCCTTATAAAGGCCTTCATCCTGAGGTATGCTGTGATGCTGCTCCATGGTTTCATAATATCTTGCTTCTGCTTCTGCAATATTGGAAAATACGTAGGGTTCCAGGGTTTGCTCATACCTTGCAAGCTTTTGCAGCATCCGGTTTATTTGTATATCATTCATTTTAAACTTCAACTCCTTTATTTCAGGTTCTTTTTCTTTCATTTATTACTTTAACCCGTTGCCGGATTTTAATATAGTGGTCTTATTCATAATTCCCGGCCTGTTCATGATTTTCAAAATACAGATACAAATCTCCCAGGGGCTCATAATGTCTTTGCCCCTCAGGTGTTCCGGATAAGGCCATACAGGCCAGTCTTTCGGCCTTGTCGATTTCTCCCCCGGCAATCAATTGCCGGATTTCAGGCAGATATTTCAGGGCATCCGGGTTATTTCTGTCCCTTGGTCCGCCATACCATACACTGTCTTCGTTAAGTTGAATCCGTTCAGCAGCTATACCGCCAAATACCATTCCCCCCAGCCTTCCATTTCCCACAGCCAGAGCTTCATTCCATCCTGCCTGTATGTCTGCGGGCTGACCATACCAGAGTTTCAGCACATTATTTGTACCCATCAGGAAATTCTCCTTAAAAATCATTTTATTTTTCCCAGGAACATGAATGCCGGCATTTTCTTTTACCCACCATATCCGAAAACCTTGAACTCTGAAACGCTCAGCGGTTTTAGAGCTACATTGGTTATCACAAGTTTGACATACCTTGCTTTCTGTTTATTAAAGCAAAGGATGACCTTGCCGTCTATAAAGGACAGTTTCTCTTCATCGGACACATTATATTCTTCCTCCCAATGCTTGCCGTCCGTACTGAATAATAGCACAAAGCTTCTGGGAGTATTAAGCCTTACACTTGTATCTTCCATACGTGAATTGAATTGAAGCTTTGCTATCTCATATACAGACTTCAGATCTGACTGAAGATACATGCCTTTTACCTGTGTTTCGGAGGACTCCCAGAAATATCCTTTACCTTTTGTTATATTATCACAAATTTCCTGATTGGAGTTAGTGATAAATTGAAACTGCTCTCCCACTATTTCCTGAAATCCTTCTGATTCCAGGGAAAACTGCAGGTCAAGGCTGTCGCTGTCCTTGCGCCTGAAAACCACAGATAACGGAGCTGCTTCGTTTACCTCTCTATTTTCCTTGATAACAAGCTTATTCCAGCCATTTTTTAAAGGCAGGGCGGCGAGAGCTATCTGTTTGCCTTCCGATATGAGAGTATTGTTCAGATATAGCTCTTTCCTGTTTTTATTCCTTATCTGAACCTCCATGAGATCAGGATTTAGCAGCAGGTCTGTTCTGTCTGACGGAGAATGGATATATAGGCAATAATAGCAATACGGTTCATTTTTGCCCGAATCACTGTCCAATAAATCCAAAACTCTCCAAAACCCGGCTCCGACTTCCTCAAACCTGTTAATTTCAGGGCTCATACTCTCCGGCTCCAAATTGTTTTTTGAACTCAGAACAAGTGCCTTAGTCACCTTGCTGTCGTAAATCCCTTCATGCAGAATATTTTCAAATTCATCGGACATTTTACAGTTTACTGTAAGTCCCATATTGGAGAAAAACCGGCTTGCAAGTCTTTCAAGCTTACGGTTTGCATAGGACATATCAATCTGCCCCAGTATGACCTTCACTGTGTTGATATGAGTCTCAGCCAGGCCGTAAAGCGGAGTTTTTGTTTCCTGTTCACTCCTGAGTATTGATACTGTTTTACGATCCTCTCCCTGAAAATTCCACATTCTCCAGTTCAAATCAGCGTTCTTTAACAGGCCTTTGACCTTCCGGTCATCTTTAATCAGGAAAGGCCTTTTGCATATGACTGTCTCCTGGCCTGCTTCAAGACCGTACAAATCCCCGGCATGAATGCCGTCAGTCAAAGCAGTGTCCTTGCCGGCTTTTATCAGCTGGTACAGAGGTTTCTCAACTACTTCGATATATCCTTTGAGACTGTCAGGCAGTGTAGCCTCATCAAAATTACACAACAGGATTTGCTCTGCGTTATATGGCATTATTTCATCCAGGTAATCCAGCCTGCGGCTTCCGTCTGCCACCAGGAGTTTTACTTCCCGCAGCGACCTTATTTGGTCTCTGTTTTTAACCTCTGCCAGTGTAAAGTCTATTCCCATCTTTTCAAAGCTGCGGTGCATATCCGAATCCTTCTTCGAAACCAGGACACATTCATGGGCTTCGGTTTTACCGGTTTGAGCAGCATATGCAATCAAATTCGAGAGAAGTACCAGGGCGGCAGGTTCCTCTGCAGCCCACTTTAAAAGCGGAATGGTACTGACCAGCTGCACTGCTTTCCCGTTCTTGATATCAAGTATCAGAGGAATACCTTTTCCGGTACAAAACAGATTAAATGCACTTACACATAAATTATCCTGGAAAGTATTATTGCAAAGGTATCCGTTACCCCAATTGAACAGGTCCTCTTCCTCCAGATTTTCCATAAGCGTCCTGTCATCTACATTTAAAAACGCATTTTCAGCCGAACCATGCGAAAGCCATGATTTGAACCCATGCTTTTCGGGCAAAAGATCCAGTACAGAGCAGCCCGCCCCGGTCAAGCCGGCCGCCGCCTCTTCCGTACACTCCTCAAGCAGATAAATGTCTATCCCTTGAGTAAGTCCGCCAACTGTTTCTATTCCCGATTTCTCAAAAAATTCATTGGCACCCAGCCCTGAACCTCCCAATATTCCTACTTTTCCGAAACCACCCATAAAACTGAAAATGTGGTTTTTATTATAAACTTTTATACTGCAGACATCCTCAAAGACAATATTATCACGGAATTTCATTAAAATCCTGAGAGATAACCTCTCAATAGAATCTACAGCCGGAAGATCAAATTCTATATCCAATTCCTCGTAGCCGGCGGGTTTTACCAGGACACTTTTATTTCCGCTCCCGAGAATTTCTCCTCTCTGTTCCATTTGCCATTCCAGTATGTATTCCTTCTCTTCAAAAGAATCATTGAAAACCGATATTTTTTTAGCTCCTGCTTCTCCGTTATAATAACGGGACCTGCCCTCTTCAAAGAAAAACCTTTCAGGAAGGTATGCCTGCCTCACCCATTCAAATACCGTATTGGGAATATATTCAGGCAGACTGTCGTCGTAGCCGGCGTTCAAGGTTGAAATATAAGGGCCGGTCCTTGTTGGTTTGACACCCGGCAGGGACAAATCCGGATAATTTATGATCCTTTCCTTAAAGGGCAGTGGTTTCAGGCCATACCATACCAGATTAAACACACATACCTGTGCGGCCCATTTTCTTTCATGCTTCAGGTTTTCAAAAAGTTCCCGGCCAATGGCTTCAAGCCTCCCGTCAAAGGACAGGTAGGTTTTTTCACCGTACTGATTGCATACACAATCCGGTGTTGCATAATAAAGACTTCCCATCTCTCCTATTGTAACAGGCTTGTTTACATTTTCAGGACCCTTTTTACCCGGGTAGTGCAGAGAATAAACATCAAGCCTCCCGCCCATATCCTGGCTTCCATCTCCGCTGACCGGACGTGTGGGGTCAAGACTCCCGGCATATTCAGCCAGTAAAAACAATCTTTCGTTCAGCTCGTTTTCGTCTTTTACCCCGTCATCCGCCGACACTCTGTACGCCATTATGCATTCGTTTTCAACACTCCAGATAATGATGCTGGGATGATTTCTGTCACGTTCTATCATTCTTTTAATATGTTTCTTGCCATTTTCCACAAATTCCATTGAGTAGTGGAATTCACAATGGGACGCCCAGATGGATGTCTCATCAACAATCATCATTCCCATCTCATCGGCCATATCAAGGAAGAATTCAGGATAAACCTGTGCGTGGAGCCTTATGCAATTCACATTGGCGTCCCTGGCCATTTTATACCAGAGCCTTGCATACTCCTCATTCTGATATGCAAAACCCATATAGTGCCAGGAATCATTTCTTAAATTTATTGGAGTTCCATTCAGGTAAAACTGTTTTCCTCTGACCTCAAAGCTTTTGAAGCCAAATCTTGCAGTTTTGACATCTACTATCTCATTGCCGCTATGGAGAATCACATCTATGTAATATAACTCGGGGGAATCAGGCCACCACTGCCTTATCTCATCCTTTATGCCGGAATAGTCAAAGATGAATTCAACTGAATTCCCATTGACGGGCAAACCGCAGGCCAGCTTAAAACTCCTGTCACCCGACCACTCCCTCAGGACCATACCAACGGTGAAATCTTCTCCCCTGTCGGCGGCCAGATTTGCATCAACCCTTAATATATTGCTGTTGACGTCTGTCCTGACAAAAATATCCGTAATATGGTCATACGGATATACATTCAAATATACATCCTGCCATATGCCGCCCATGGTCTTGCCCCAGAATGAACCGGTAGGATATTCTATCCTGTTTTTACCCGCTTCATTTTTATATCTGAAGGCGTCAAGCTTCTTCACACCTACCACCAGTGTATTGTTCATACCGTATTTTACACAGTCCTGAACAGGAAATTCATGCGGCAAAAACCCATCTGCGTCGGTTGAGATCAGTTTACCGTTAATATAAAACTCACTGTAAAAAAGTACCGCATTAAATTTCAGGGTAATTACTTTTCCCAGCCATTCTTCATCAATAAATATTTCTGTTTTATACCAGCCGCTTTGGGCGTTTTCCCATGCTTTGGGGTATTCGGGATATAAATTGAATTCTCCGCCCCTGAGGAATATTTCTTCTTCCCCACAGGTCAGCTTTTCAGGACCTGCAAAAGTATTTATATTCCAGGGAGACGGAACCTTGATCTGAGTTTTGTCCCATTTCCGGGGTATCCGGTCCAATGTCCCGTTTCCGGGGCAAAAATCCCATAAACCGTTCAGACATATCTGTTTTCTGTTATTCATGCTATCAACCTCCTGGGTCATGTTATGGTTAAAGCCGTATAGCGGCCAATATTCGTTTACTCCCATATCCGATTATATTCAATTTCACAATCCTGTAATATTTCCATCACTGTCGCAGCAGGGAATTTTTATTTTTACACTTGTTCCCATTCCCAGCCGGCTGGTTATGGACAATCCGTATTCATCACCGCAAAAAAGGTTTATCCTTTTCATTACATTGTATAAGCCAAAGCTCTTCCTATCCTTTCCGGAATCACTCATTATTTTATCAATGGTTTCCTGCTCCATGCCATCACCGTTATCACTGACATCAAATATTAAAAGATTCTCTGCCTTTTGTCCCTTAACAGTTATGAGACCTTTTTTCTCCGAATTCCTTAACCCGTGTAAAAGTGAATTTTCAACTACAGGCTGCAGGATCAGCTTAATACAGTTATATGAACAAATGTTTTCATCCACATCTATCCGGTAATCAAGATCCAGCTTGTAAATTTTCCGTATCAGATTTATATAGGCCGTAATGATATAAATTTCATCGGACACTTTGATAAAAATATTCCCTTTGCTGAGACTTGCCTTATAAAAGCCGATAAGATTTTCGGTTATTTCATATGCATCCAGATTTCCGCATTTTTTAGTGATCCATCTTATAGCCGTCAAACTGTTATAAAGCAGGTGGGGATTGATTTGTTCCTGTAACAGCTCATACTCTATTTTTTGGGAATACAGTTTAACCTTATATTCGGTTTCAATCAAATGATTAATTCGTCCTAGCATTTCATTAAACTGCCGATCCAGCTCTCCGATTTCATCTTTTCCCCGTATCTCCTGCAATGGGAGCGTAGTATCCTTTTTAATCCTGTGGATTTTTGTTGTAAGATGCTTTAACCTCTTTGTGATGGTTTTGGACAATGTCAGCATTATCAGCAGCGAACCTGCAAATGACAAAAGGCTTATTGCCAGAGTGGTTACTACAATTTCGTTTGTTTTGGTTTCCACCGTATTCCCTGAATCCACCAGAACCATTTTCCAGCCTGATATTACCGAGGTTTCGTAATATACACCGGCATCTGCGCCATTCACCTTCAGATGTCCTACTCCCTTTTCACCTTTTTGAATTATATTATTGAGTGCAGTCCTGAAAGCTTCCGATCCATCTGCCAGCTGCCCGCTGCTGCAGACAAGGCTGCCCTCCTGATCCATAAGAATGGCCGAGCAGCCTTCCCGCGGAGTAATGCTGTGCAGTATATCTCCAATGGAGTCTAAGGGTATGGCAAGGCTGATAACACCCAGATTCTCCATTGTTTCAAAATTATAGAACTGCCTGTTCAGGGAAATGACTTTTATTGGAGTATCACTATTCTGAACGTATTTATTTTCGGTGTATGCAGGTCTCCAGAAAAAAGAACTCTTACTGTCCTTTGCTCTTCTATACCACTGCTCGCCATCCAGCTGTTTAAAATTCAATATGCGGATATTATCATAATTATTATTCATAAATATGCTGTTTATGGAATCGTTATTTGAATAAAAGGTCAGAAATAACCCAACACCGTTTTTCAAACTGTAGCTCGAATATTTCAGATTGGAATATTTATACTCATTTAAAAGCGGCAGCACTTTTTGACTGAAGTTCGTATACATTTCCAGAAGATCACCGTATTCATTATATTTAACCGATAAAATTCTCTGCATATTGCGGTCGCTGAACAATATATCGCTCCTGTTGACCACACCCTCCATATAAAAATCCACAATGTCTCTCATTTGGCGGACGGATGAAGATAAAAACCTTTTCTCCGTTTCCACAAGATTCTGGTTTGATATGAGATACAATTTTGTACCCAGGATAATAACAGGTACAAGTGTAATTATTATATTGATTGTATATAGTTTTTTCCTGATTTCAAGATCATAGAGAAAATTGGATAACAGTTTGTATAAAAAAGTCAAAATGTATTTAAAAAAACGCAAGTATCGTTCACCGCCTTTTCCCTTCTCTGTATTCCTTTGGTGTCACTCCTGCACAGCTTTTAAACAATGAATTAAAATATGCAGTATGTTTATACCCCACCTCCTCAACTATTTCATATAATTTCATATTTGTATTCAACAAAAGTTTTTTGGCCTTCTCCATACGGACCCGTACTATATATTGAGGAATTGTCTCGCCTGTTTCGTGCTGAAAAAGAGAATTCAAATAGTTGGGACTGAAAAAAACCCTGTCTGCTATGTTCTGAACCGTAAGTTCCTGATCAAGGTACTCCTCAATATACTTCCTTACCGCTTCAACAACCTTTCTGCTTTTTAAACTGTTTTTGTCTGCAATCCACGCTTGAGCCGAAAATAGTATGTTCTTGACCCATTGCTGGATATCCAGAATGGTTTCAAACTCTATCAGTTTTTTCCAAACCACACTTCTCTGAGTAAATATCTCCTCAAAATCCAAATTTATTTCAGCCATCACCAGTTGAACGCATATAATGATGCTGTAGGTCAGGTCTTTTACAGAATGCTCCGACATGGTGCAGTCTTTACCGGAAAAGTACTTCGCCATAAAGCTCATAACCTGGTTAGGCTGATTTGACAGTAATATCATACGTATATCCGACTTCAGCGTGCCCAGATCAATTGCTGCTGCCTCCTCGCCTTCCTTTAATTCATCGATATTAAGCAAATGTCCCTTGCCTACGAAAAATTTATGTCTCATCGCATTGAGGCATTCTTTGTACTGCAAATGGGTTTCGGTAATTCTGCCGAATGCTTTCCCCAATACCAGCGTCATTTCCGGAAGCCCGGAGCATCTGATCTGCTCCATTATTTTCCGGGACAATTGTACGGCAGTATTATCTCCGTTGATTAAAAAACCGTATACCGTAACGTTAAAAAGTATAATGAAATGAATAGCATCAACCTGGATGACAATAATTTCTTCCATTGAACTTGAATAATTTGAAAAGCACTTTTCCACAATATTTGAGACCTTTATTTCAATCAGCTGCTTTTGTTCCATGGATAAGTTACGAAGGACTTCAAGATCATCAATTTCCATGACCAGCACCTGATATATTCCTTTTTTGATAGGAATATTAAAATATTTCATCTGATTCCATAAGGCTTCCTCATCATGACTCCCTTCAAGTATAAAGCTTCTGATAAATCTCTCTTTCAGGATCGGAAAACTCTCCTGAAGCCTCTTTTTGATTTCTTCCTTTTCTTTGGCCAGCTCCGTTTCCTCATTCATTTTTGCTATGAGTGTACCAAAAACATTGGAGATTTCATCATTCTGCAAGGGTTTGGTAATATATGCCGCAACATCAAGCTTCAATGCCTCCCTTGCATATTCAAATTCACTGTAACAGCTCATGATAACCACCTTGACGCAGGGATTGATTTCTTTAGCTGCTTTGATAAATTCCATCCCGGTCATTTTAGGCATTTGAATATCGGTAAGAATAATATCAGGCTTGTATTCCTGCATTTTCTCAATAGCATCAATTGCATTGGAGAAGGTTTCAGTAACTTTAACAAAAAGCTCATCCCAGTTAACGATGGATAAGGCATCATCCCTGTCATAAAAATTATCATCAACGATTATCATCTTGTACATATTCCTGTCAGCTCCCAGTTTTATGGCTAAAGGGAATACCGCAAAACCAAAACAATTGAAATATATGCAAAAATGTCATAGTGCTCCCATAATGACTTTAATAAATGGATTGCTGACATAGTACAAGCCTGAAATTTGTATGACTCATCACAAGTATTCCAAAATACTTTGTGTTTCACCTACATTTTCAGGCATATACTATTTAATGGAACTGCCCATTTATTGAAGCTGTACTTGAGTACTATAATCAGTATTCATTTATTACAATTGCTCTATTTTGATACGGTCCCCCGGATTTTTATTACCTGGCAGATAGTATCTTATATCTCTCTCCGACCTCAGCCATAGCCTTCTTATAATCTCCGGATTTCATGTATTCATCATAAACACTGTTCCAGTTCTTTTCAAAGGTTTGGTCATCTTTTGAAAGCACCAGTTTTCCATTATTTACCTCCCAACCTTTTGACCAGAAATAATTATTGAATTTGTTGGCTTCCTCCCCAAACGCATACAGTAAAGATCCATCAGTGGAAATCATATCTGAACCGGCGACCCTCTTGATCTCTTTTGTGAAATCATATTGTGACGGATAGGAAAGCTCATAGCGGCTGGGATTAACTCCTCCGTTTGCAATAAAACCCCGTACTGCAGAACTTGTATAGAAGGTCTTGGCAGGATCCCAAAGTCCGTAATATCCCGCATCTATACCGCTTGCAGTTTTATTGTTCAACTGCTTGGACTTTATAACGTTCCAGAGTTCTTCATTCTTAAATACCTTTTTGCCGTCTTTCATGTCCCAGACTCCGCCGTCTTTACCCCACATGATTATATCCTGTGCCTCATCACTGTATAACCAGTCCAGGTACTTTATGAGCTTGTCAACATCCTTGTAGTCTTTTCTGATAAGTAATCCCTGTCCTGACCCCGGATACATACCGTCACAATAAGGGGGCAGATCTTCTTTATACCTTGGTGGAGTTATATATCTTACCCTGGTATTAAGGGTGCTTTCAAGTTTTTTTACAGAGTCAATTTCATTTGGTTCTCCGCCTGTCCAGGTTGCATATTTCCCCAAGGCTATCTTGTCACCCAGCTTTTCTCTTTGCTTGCCCAGCAAATAGACATCTCTGTCTAATAAACCGTCTCTCAACCAGGTATTCAAGGTTTTATGCATATCCTTTGCAAAGGGTGCTCCGTAAAAGCCATTTACTTCTCCCTGATACTGTCTGAAGAAGTCAAATCCGAAAGAGGCACCGATTACAAATTGCGGGTCGGTTCCACCGAACGGGATAACCGTTGAACCGTCGGATGTTTTCAGGTTCAATGCCTTTATATCCTTCAGAAGTTTTTCAAAGTCGGCTATTGTTTTGATCTCCGGTTCAATTTTCAAATCCTCCGGAGTTAAACGTACTGATTTATTTTTATCGTTAAATTCCTTTTCAAGTTCACTTACAGGTTTAAACTTATATCCCAGCTTCGCAAGTATGTCCTCTCTGATTGCAATATAGTTGGTCGAAGCATGTGCATCGGTATACATATCCTTATTTGCTTCTATTTGTGCAGGATCGGACCAGTCGGGCGTCGGACTTGTGGGCCAGTATATGTTTTTCTTGGTCTGCTGGGTTTTTATCAGTTCAATAGTCTTTGGAGTCAGGTATTTGCTGATATTGGGTACCTTTGATTTGTCACTTAAAATATCAGTAAAATCAACAAATTTGTCTGCAAATTTTGCTATAGAATCAACTCCGCCTGCCGGAAACTCAAATACATCGGGCAGTGTGTTGGATGCTACACAAAGGTTCAGCTTGTCACTCCAGTTTTGGCTTGATTCATAGGAGCGTTCCTTAACATTTATTTTCCACCCTTTTGCTTCAATAAGTGGTGTTACAACATCTTCCTTCGGCTCCACAAAAGGCTCATACCATTGATTGAACATTGTCAGTTCAAGAGTTTGCATTTCTACAGGCTTGTCACCTGCTGCAGATCCATTTGAAGAATTGACGACAGTACTAGCTGTGCTTTCGGCTGCTTCGTTCCCACCGCAGCCGGCTGTTATTCCTGCGATAAGGAATACAACCAATAAAACAGACACCATTCTCTTAACACTGTTTACCATAAAATCCTCCTTATAAAATATATTTATATTAGCAAAATACCGTTTTGACTGATTCCGGCATTTTAACTTCAAATATGCTTTTACTAGCCCTTGACGCCGCCTATCATGATTCCTTTAACAAAATATTTCTGCAAAAAGGGATATACAAACAGGATGGGGAATACCGTAAAGCACAGTGTAGCCATTGTGATGGACTGGGTTGTAAACGTGTTTGTGTTGGCGCTGGTGGTACCATACTGGGCATTTCTAAGCAAAGTGGTTGTCTGGGTTCCCTGTATGATTTGCTGCAGCACTGCCTGAACCGGCTGGAGCTTTGCCGTATTGACATACAGAACGGCATCAAACCAGGAATTCCAATGACCCACTGCCACCAGTAATGCAATGGTTGCAATAATCGGAGTAGAAACCGGAATGACAATCCTGGTAAATATCTGAAAATCGTTGGCACCATCTATTCTTGCAGATTCTTCGATACTTTCAGGCAACTGTCTGAAATAAGTCATCATAACCAGGAAATTGAAGGTGCTGAACATTCCGGGAAAAATGTATACCCAGAAGGAATTCATCAGACCCAGCTTTGTAATCAGAATATAGCTGGGAAGGAGGCCGCCGCCGAAGTACATGGGAATCAGAAAGAAAACCGTCAGAAAGTATCTTCCCTTTAGTCTCTTTTTTGAACATGCATAAGCTGCCGCACCTGTTATTACAAGGTGGAACATGGTTCCGACAACTGTTCTTGCTACAGATACCAACAGTGATTGAATCAGGAGACTGTTGTTGAATATGGCCCAGTAATTATTCAAAGTCGGACTGACAGGTAAAATATAAACTGTTTTTCCTATCATAGCTGAGCCTGTACTGAGGGATTTGGCGAAAATATTCAGGAAAGGATAAATCATTAAGACTGAAAACATAATCATTATAGCAGCCAGGACAGTTTGAAAAATCCACTCACTTCTATGCTTTTTAACCTGTAACATATGTAACCTCCTAGAATATTCCTGAATCATTGACCTTATTGGCGATCTTGTTTGCAATAAAGACAAAGGTCATGTTAATAACCGACAAAACCAGGCCCACGGAAGATGCAAAAGAATAGTTCATCCGCCGTATTCCTTCTCTGAAAATCCATATGTCCAGAACCTCTGAAGCATCTGCATTACCGGGATTACCCAGATTATACGTCCCATCAAACCCGGGTGACAGACCCGCACCCGACAATAGAGAACCTGCTTGTAAAATAAGGAGTACCGCAACTGTCGGCATAATTCCGGGAATGGTGATATGAAGGATTCTTTTCAGCCGGCTTGCCCCGTCAACAATTGCAGCTTCGTATTGCTCCTGGTCTATACTCACAATAGCTGCAAGATAAATTATTGAACCCCATCCGATCTCTTTCCAGATGGCAATTAAAACCGAAACAATCCAGAAGAGCTTTGGATCCGCTAAAAAGTCTACGGATGAACCGCCGAATATACCGATTAATTTATTCACCGCTCCGGTATTTATGTCCAGGATTTCATACATGATACCGGAAACAACAATCCAGGAAATAAAATGTGGAAGATATGAGGTTGTCTGAATGAATTTTTTTAATTTGATACTACTCATTTCATTAATAAATACAGCAAGTATAATAGGTAATGGAAAACCAAGGCAAAAACCTAATGCACTGATGCCCAAAGTGTTTTTTATAACTCTTGGCAGATCCGCACTTTCAAAGATACTTCTGAAATTGTCCAATCCTACAAATGTACTGTGTAAAAAGCCCTTCATAGGATCAAAGTTTTGAAAGGCCATTATTATTCCCGGCATGGGCAGATAATTAAATATCAGTACCGTCAGGAACGCAGGTGTTACAAATAAATACAGCCATCTGTTTTCCCATATATACAGCAGGGACTTCTTACCTTTATTCTTTTTGCTGGCAACCGTCATTTCAGACACATAGTGTCCCTCCCTCTAATTAAAAGTTTTGTAAAATGTTCTGTTTCAATATGTTGAATAAACCATGCAGTTTAATTCTAACAACTGCAGTTTTTTTTAATATATATCTATTTAACTAAAAGCATCACATTTTAACTGCATGCAACGGTTGATCAAAAATGGTTGACAGAACCTTCTAAATTTTCTAAAAATTAAAATCAATACATTACAATTATGTCAATAAAATACAAGACCTCCGGAAAAGTATGTATTACTGTTTAGTCATATAAATTAATCAGGAGGAGTTAATATTATGGGTAAAAAGTTTCTCTATGTATTGATTGTTGTATTTGTAATGTCATTTGCAATAAGCAGCGGTATTCCTGTTTCGGTCAGAGCACAGCCGGCAGCATCGGGCCAATTGCAAATGGTAGGATTAAAGTCCGCAGCTACAAACAAATTTGTCTGCGCAGAGAGCGGCGGTACAGTGCCTCTGTTGATAAACAGAGACGGAGTTGGCGGTGATTGGGAAAAATTCCAGAAGGAAGACCTTGGTAACGGACTGTTTTCTTTGAAATCCATGGCAAACAGCAGGTATGTAACTGTCGACACTGCTGCCAAAACCCTTATGCCAAGCAGCACAACCGCAGGAGATGCCCAGAAGTTCACCATGGAGGACAGGGGCAGCGGTAAATACGCAATAAAAGCTGTAATTAACAATATGTACCTGTCCAATGATATTGCAGCCGGCAATCAGCTTCACGCCGACGCTGTAACAATAGGTCCCAATGAGGAGTTTATCTGGTTCAATCTTGATCCTATCCCTTCAGCCACCTCTGATGTAGGCGTTACCATGGGGTTTACCACCACTACCTTAAACGGGGGTACACCTGAATACGCCGGAAATACCATTTATAATCTGCCATTATACATGTCGTCCTCTGATACTTCTCAATGGTGGGATAATATAGTTGAAGAAATTGCCTACAGCGGTGTAGATTTCGTGGCACCCACCATAAGAGGTTATCTCGACTCGGTTCCGGACTACAATAACAACGGCGATCCGAGAAAACTTGCCGATATGGTTGCAGCAATGAACAGAAGAGGTGTGGCGGATAAATTCAAAATCTCCTTTCTGGATGATACTGCGGCTTCAATGGCTGACCACAAAAACCGGGACAATGGCGGAGGAGGTTATGATCCCAGGTTTGACATCGGGGATACCGGCAATTACAAATATATTTGGGACTACAATATGCGGGCGTTTTTTAATGCTGTACCGGACAATATGAGGTACAAAATTGACGGCAGGCCTGCAATATGGGAATGGGGCATCGGTGATTATGCCTTTACCAATTATGGCAACGGAAATACCAAAGCCTTGCTGATGTATATAAGAGAAAGATGCCAGGCTGAGTTTGGCTTTAATCCGTACATCATAGTGGATCAGTCATGGGTAAAATGTGATCCTTCCGTTAACGACCCGTCAGTTATTGACGGTATTCATGGCTGGTTCATCCTGGGACCGGGTTATAGCACCGAAAACTTCAACGGGAACTCGTTCGGAGCACTTTGTCCGGCTTTCAGAGTGGTAAACGGAAGTGCCTCCATGTTTCTTGATTCGAATCACGGCAAGACTTTCGATACAAACCTTTCGCTTACTGCAGGTAAAAAATGCCTCTCCACCCTGGTTGAGGGCTTCTCTGATTGGGAAGAGAATTGTTCGGTATGGCGCAGCAAAGATACGACATATTACGATTATCCCAACCAGCGCATAAACATACTCAGGAAATATACAAAAAATCCTTTCCCAGATGACCTGAAGGTTGAAGCAGAAGCCTGTGACAGTTATAATGATACAACTGCAGGTAACTCCGGAAACTCATTCAGGGACGGCAATATTGATATACAGCGCACCTCCGATACTAACGGAGGCTGGAATGTGTACAATACCTCGGCCGGTGAATGGCTTCAGTGGCAGGAAATTCCCTTGCAGGGGACAGTGACACTGAAAGCACGTATTTCTACAAACACCAAAAATGCCAGGCTGCGTTTTGTAATAGACGGAACAGCAGGTCCTACCATAACACTTCCCGACACCGGCGGTTTGCAGAACTGGCAGACTGTCGATACAGGCACTTTCACTTTTGAGCAGGGAAGCTACCATACGGTAAAAATTGAATTTATCAGCGGAAATATCGGTCTGAACTACTGGACTAATTAAAAGAGTTTATTACAGGGATGGCTAAATACCATCCCTGTAATATTTCCTATCGATCTTTATAGTATTATTTACTTCCTGGCTGCTAAAAATGCCTTGACCTGCTTGTTCAATTCTTCAGCAATCTTGTCGGAACCTGCGTTCTTCAGTTTTGCATTCATCTCATCCACCGCTTTGTCAACATCTCTTTCAACCCCCGCAACCAGTGGTTTGCCTAATTCCGCCAATATTTGGTCCCTCTTTGCCAGTTCGGTTTTTATGTTTGTATCGTCAAAGCTCAAACCGTCGATTGGTGACTGGATATGGTTGGCAGTACTTGCAAACTCAGCTTCCCTGGTCCAGAAGCCTTCACTGTACTGTGCCGTGGGTCTCATAAACTGTGGTTTCCACAGAGCCCACTGTCCTCCCCATTCCATATAATTGCTGGTTGCACTTGTCATACCTGAAGGGAAGTCGGCAGCCTCTCCATTCAAAACATAAGTTTTGTCTTTGATTCCATACATGACCATATCATACAATTCCTGATTGCCGTTTATAAGTTCAAAGAACATCATGGTTCTTTCAGGATTTTTGGAATTTTTGCTGATTGCCATCAGATTACCCGTAGGAGAACGGTTGTAATATTTCTTCTCGGGATATAATTGTGAACTTTCAATGGCAGCGTTTGTATCTGTAAATGCCGGTTTTGCATAAGCCCACTCATGTGATGTAACCGTGTAAGGAATCATACCTTTGTTCCAGTACTGTGATGCCTCGGTTTTATCCACCATTGCATCCTTTGATATCAATCCGCTGTCGAACTGCTTCTTTATATGCTGCATGGACTCCTTGAAGAAAGGTGCCTGTTCTATAGGGACAACAGTAGAATGGGGATCGTTCATATTTATAGTCATTCCGTGGAAATTCAAATCAAAATATTCATCCCTTACAAAATACGGAAGAATATTTGATGCAATATTGTTCATATTGGGAATAACCATTTTCAATTCCGGCATGGCCTTATGTAAAGTGTCAATGAGTTTGTCCAGATCCTCTATCGTTTTAACAGAATCTTTGGGGATATCAGCTATGCCTGCCTTTTTAAGAAGGTCGGTTCTCCATACTATAAACGGATGTTCATTTCCCTTTAAGGTCCATGGAACAGCCTTGATGTTTCCGTTGACGGTTACGGCACTTAAGGAACCTGAGCTTTGCAGTTCGCTGTACAATTTGGGAGCATATTTCGGGAAAAGTTCATTCAAATCCATATATGCACCTTTTGTCACCATTTGATTATAGGCCATCCAGCCGCCGTCATAATTGGCATCCCAGTCATTTCCGGCCACAGACATTACCATCAGCTTATTGACATAATCACCGGCAGGTATAAAATTAATCTCAAATTTGGCATTCAATTCTTTCTGGAATTTTTCGCTGATTGCATTCCAAACTTCATCTGTGGCTGATTTCTTATCATTCATGAAATAGAATTTTAAGGTTACAGGTTCCAGTTCCGAACTCTGTGACGCTGTTGAAACCGCCGCTCCGGTACTGCTGCCTGCCGGGGTGGTTGTCTGGGATTCAGTTCCGGCACTGCCGCAGGCTGCAGCAATACATGCTGTCATTACAACTGCAAGCATCATTGCAATGATTTTAAAACCTTTCTTTTTCATAAAATGTCTCCTTTTAAATTATTTATTACCAAACAGCGTCCGGAATGATTTAAACATCCCGAACCTGATTTAGTCAACCTTTTACTGCTCCCACCATTATTCCTTTAACAAAAAATCTTTGAACAAATGGATAGAGGAAAATGATAGGACCAATCGTTACAATACTCACAGCCATTTTTACTCCTTCCGAGGGAATCTGATTGACAATCCTCTGGAGTTCGGCACTGTTTGACATCTGGGACTTTATAAATTCCACATTTGTAACCACTATTCTGAGCATCATCTGCAGAGGTTGTCTATCCTGATCGTTTATCAGCATTAAACCAAGCCACCAGTCATTCCAATAGCCCAGGGCTATAAAAAGTCCAACCGTTGCCAGGGCAGGCTTCGACAGAGGCAATATTATCTTGAAAAAGATTGTCAATTCCCTTGCACCGTCTATTTTGGCAGACTCGTTCAATTCCTCCGGTATTGTTTTCATAAAATTTCTCATGAGGAATATATACCAGGCATTGGCCAGATAGGGAACAATCAACGCTATCATTTTGTCACTCAAATGGAGATATTTCACACACACAATATACCATGGCACCATTCCTCCGCTGAACAAAATAGTAAGCAGTGTATATATTGAAACTATATTTTTATATTTCAGTGATTTCCTTGACAGGCTGTATCCCGCCATTGTATTTATCAGCAAGCCGAATATGGTTCCTGTAACTGTTACTGTTATGGATATTGCATAGGCGTTGACGATTCTGTCAGATGTCATAAACAGAACCTTATAGGCCATGAAACTCACATTTCTCGGAAAAAGTCCATAGCCGTATTTTAAAGTATCGGCTTCCTGACTCAGCGAACCGCTGATTACCATAATAAACGGAAGCAGACAGAATAAAGCAAATATTAAAGCTGCAATATAGCAAAACACTTTAAGTAAACTTATTTTTTTCAATGTCATTTTTCAAACCCTACCTTTTCAAAATAATGCCGAATCCTTATCTACTTTTCTGGCAGCCATGTTACTTAAAATAACCAGGACAAAAGAGAGCACCGATTGTACGAAACCTGCCGCCGATGCCATCCCGATGTCTGCAGAAACTCTGAGGCTCCGGTAAACAAAAGTATCTATAACATCTGTGGTTGAATATAAGGTTGCGGCATCACCGACCACAGAAAAAAACATTCCGAAATCCGCATTAAAAATTCTGCCTATAGCCAGCAAGGTTAACACGATTACTGTCGGTCTCAGCAGGGGCAGGCTGATGAATCTGATTTGCTGCCATCTTGAAGCACCGTCTATTTCGGCAGCTTCATAATATGAGGAATCTATTCCCGATAACGTGGCCAGATACACAATAGTCCCATATCCCGTCAGTTTCCACCTGTTGATCAGTACCAATATTATTGGCCAGATGGATGCATTTGTTATGAAATCTATTTTGGGCAGTCCCAATACCGAAAGAAAATTATTCAGCGCTGCATGATCCGAAGTAAGTATATTGTATGTAAAAACTCCCACAACGATCCACGACACAAAATAGGGCAGAAAAGTAAGTGTTTGCGTTATCTTTTTAAATATTTTCGAATTGATTTCATTAAATATCAAAGCAAATCCCACTTCAAATACCAGCCCCGCCGAGATGAAAAGTGCATTCAGTAGTACGGTATTTCTTATTGCCCTTATTCCATATTCGGAGCCGAACAGGAACAGGAAATTATTGAATACGGGTTTTGTCCAGGGGCTGTGGAATATTCCCATTTCAAAGTTGAATTCCTTAAAAGCGAGCACAAGTCCAAAGAGCGGCATATAGCAAAAGAGGAAAAGCAGTACAACTGCGGGGACCAGCATCATATACAGGGCCTTGTTGACATATAATTCCTTTAAAACACCCAATAAACCTGTCGAAGCAACAGCTACTCCTCTATTACGTGATAAATTATTTTGCATCGGATTTTATTTATCCCCTTCCATAAATTTTTAAAACACAGCCTTATAAGTTAAGCCGGATATGTGTGCAAACAAACTCAGTTTAACTTGCATCTATACTTTAACCCCTTGCAGCCTTATAATATAGTCAATATTTTCGATTTTTAATTTGTTTTTTCACTAATGCCCACTATGAATTCAGGATATTTAGTATGATTATTCCTTATTTGACCCATAACCACTTCCGGCTACTTGTTGTAACAGTAACTTTATTTTATACTTGAAATAGAAATTTATTTT
Source organism: Bacillota bacterium (assembly GCA_023392075.1). Taxonomy (GTDB): domain Bacteria; phylum Bacillota; class Clostridia; order Acetivibrionales; family DSM-1351; genus Ruminiclostridium. The sequence goes on from JAEVZU010000193.1 coordinate 62,958, forward strand.
TGACCTTCATTTTACTTCCGCTTTTTTAATCAAAATATATCCGGAGAAGAATTTTATGATTCATATAAGAAATTTATTTTTAAAAGGCCTGTCTAAAAATGCTTACTACAAAAAACAATACTTTGTAAGGCTGCTTATAACTTTTACTGTTCTGTCCTTTGTGATTGTTATATCCACCACCTCGGTATTTACCGGCATGTATATAAAAAATGTCAGTAATCAGCTGTATGTGGACTATAATTACAGTCTTTCCAGACTGGCAAATGAATTTGATAATATTTTCATACAACTGACCCAGGAATCCGTGAGCTTAAAGCAGAATTCAGATATAAACAATTATCTCTACGGCATTGATAAAGACTATGATTCAATAAGCAGAGCAGATATTTTTCTCAGCACCATGAAAAATCTCAATAATTATCTGGATTCAATTATTTTGTATAACAGGTCCAGTGATTTTGTAATATCTTCAGGTATTCTTCTTCTGCCCAACAGATTGAATGTTGATATCAACACCTTAACCAAAGGTCAATTTGCAAAATTTAACACAAAAAGCGATTTAAATATGGTATCATCCTTGATGAATCCCGATGTCCTTAAAAACAAGAAGCCTTTAAAAACAGTATCACTTATTTTTTCGGACAATTTTGACGGTGATTCCCTTAATAACGGAATTATAATGACCATCGACCCTATTGAAATCAATAAAAAATTAATGGAAAACTATGACGGTATTACATTGATAACAGACGATAAAGGAAATATTGTATTTTATCCTTATAATTATGAAGTAGAAGACAATATCAGCAGCCAGGAGTATTTTAAAAAGATAGTAACTTCTGAGGACACAAAAAACTACTTTACAATGAAGGTAGACAATGATGATAAAATTATAACCTACACTAAAAGTTACAAAACCGGATTTAATATTATTAATATGCGGTCACTGTCGGGATACTCCGATATTCTGAGGGCCCAGTGGATTTCAATAGCGGTTATCGGTTTTATAATAATACTGTTTTTCAGTATTGCCAGCTATTTTTTATCAAGGAAGATGTATAATCCCATCAGGTCGGTGACAGAGCTGTTTTCTCATTCAGGCTTTATTTCAGCCGGTAATTGTAAAAATGAAATGGATTTGATCTCAAATGTATATCATAATGCCATTAACCGTTTAAATGAAATTGAGGTTAAGTCCAGGGACAACTGCGGCAGATTGAAGGAAGAATTTTTGAAAATTGTATTAAAATCCTGTGTGATACCGGATTCCATTAAAAATGAAATGAAGGATTATGATTTTAATGTAGAGTTTTCAAATCTCATACATGTTTGCATTGTCATCGACAACCGGAATACCATTGATGATGAGGAGATGTTTATACTGGAAACAACTCTCTGCAAGACCATCCCGGAGTTATTAATGTCGGATTTCAATATGGAAATTGTAAATTTCATGAATGGAGAAATCGCCTTACTGCTCAATTTCAAAAATAATACCAATAACAGCTTTGAAACCCTGGTAAATAATATGGATAAACTCCGCAATATTTGCAGGGAAACTCTGAAGATTACTTTGACAATAGGAATAGGAGGTGCCGTAAACAACCTTGAGGAGTGTTTCAAAGCCTACAAAAAAGCCGATGAGATGACCAGGCACAGATTTGTTCTGGGCTTTGATAAGACAATCTACGATAAGTATCTTGATGAGGTACTCACCTCAAACATAAGATATCCTGTTGAACTGGAGGATCAGATAATTTCGGCAATAAAGCTCAACAGAAAAGATCTGTTTGAAGCACATATCAAGGATTTGACAGCCCTGTTATGTTTTTATCCCTACTCGGAAGCCGTAACTTTTTTATTTCAGATCATTACAGCCTGTCTAAAAACCTTCAACCAGGTCTCAATTCAGGATAACCAGAAATACAGCATAAGATTGGATGAATTCAGCAATATATTATCTAAATTTCAGACAGTTAACCAGGCCGGGGAATGGCTGCTCACGGTATTCGAAAATTATCAGCAAATGATTGTGGGCATTATGCAGCTGAAATCCAATAAGCATTTTGACCAGATACTCAAGGCACAGGAATATATAAAGAATAACTATACCGATATCAACCTGTCGGCCGACTCCATATCCGAAGTTATCGGTTATTCCCCCTATTATTTTACAAAAGTTTTCAAGGATATAACCGGTATGAATGTTAATGACTACATCCGGCAGATTAGAATTGACAATGTAAAGCAGCTGCTTAGCAATACCGATTATAAGATCAACCAGATTGCCGGAATGACCGGGTTCACCAATGCCAGTCACTTTTTTGCCGTGTTTAAAAAGGATGTGGGGCTTACTCCCCTGGCATATAGAGAATATGCTCTTGAGAATAAAAAAAGTGTTAACTTTTCATAAATGTTATTTATATTACAACATAAAAATCCGGAAAATTTTTACCAAAAAACTTTCCGGATTTTTAAGCGTATATGAATTTATATCACTTTAACATGGTTGTAAGTAGCGAACAAGAAAATTTGGCCCGCTTTATGGAAATGACACTATAACAATTGATCGCAGCGAATTTTCTTGCTTATACATGACAATTCAGTTTTCACCTATTCTTCAACAAATTTGACCAGTTCGTCGTTAAATTTGTCGCGTTCGTCATAAAAAGTAGCATGGCCGCTGTATCTGAACGGTATTAATCTTGAGTTTTTAATACTCTGTTTTTGTATCTCGCCTAACTGGAAAAGTACAACCTTGTCATGGATTCCATGAATAATCAAAGTCGGAACATTGATTGTTTCCAGGTCATAAAATAATACCTCGTTCAGCCAGGTATTTGCTATAGCGGCGGTAGACCACCCGGCGGCCTGCAAGCCCAACTGGAAAAACCAATCTCCCAGTGCCTCGGTTATGCGCTGGTAGAAAAATGTGTCTCCGAAATCCCGAAGCATCTTGGGCCTGTCATTATATGTTCCTTTAATGATTTGAAGGACTGCATCCTTATCTATCCCATACGGAAAATTAGGCCGCTTTATAAGGCTGGGAGCTGCCGCATCAAACAGTGCAAGCTTCGCCACTCCATGTCCGTTATGCCGGGCCATGTATCTTATTGCTATGGCTCCCCCCGTGGAATGTCCTCCCAGTGTAAAGTTTTGCAGTCTCAGTGCGTCAACCACACCTTTGACATCATCAGCCAGCGTATTATAGTCATATCCTCCCCAGGGTTTATCGGAATTGCCGAATCCTCTTGTATCTATCCCGATACACCTGTAGCCCAGCTTTGGAAGCTGATTGAACTGGTATTCAAACAGTCTGTTGCTTCCCGGCCAACCGTGTAAAAACAGGATTGTCTTGTTCCCTTCAGGGTTAAGGTCTTCAACATAAATCTTTACATTTGTATCGACAGTAATATAGTATCCCACAAATACCTCCTATACAAAAACTCATTCATTACATGAATTTGTTATCTCAAGTATATAAATATGAGTACTATGGCTAATTTATAACTTTTTATACGCATTCTTTAATAATAATGCATCCTTCTCCACAACCGGACCTTCGGATATCACACAGCCTTTAACCTTGAAATCCTTCAAAGCTTTCAAACAAGCAACATAGTTAAAATCACTTTCGAACAGCCTGATATGATTCCTCTCACCCTTTTCATTATATTGTATTCCACCCATATGGATATGAAGATCATCCAGTGCGGTTCTCCCGAGCTGATCCAGAACATTCTGCAAAATTCCGGCAAAATCATTGTAATTTTTAAGACATCCGTTTCCCCTGGCATGTATATGTGAAAAATCAATGCACAATTTGCAGGTCCTCACTTCGCTGCAAAGACGGACCAATTCCTCAAGCGTCCCAAACTGAGTTCCTTTCCCGGTGGTTTCAAGCCTGTAGTCAATTCCTTTTGAAGGAAGCTTGAGCAGATTTTCTTTTATAGTATCGAAGGTCTCCTCTTTTGAATCATTTAAATAATAACCCGGATGGAATACCAGACTTCTTCCCTCAACCTTTGCCAGGCCTTCCATCGCATTGGTTATCCTTTCCATTGAATGTTCCTGCTTTTCTATTTCATCTGCATTTAAATTTATATAATGTGATGCATGTGCCGACAGATAAAAATCATTTTCCAGTTTAGCTTTTAATATACTGTCTTTATTATTATCCGTTACATTGACATTTCTTACGAAAAGCAGTTCCATTGCATCCAGTCCTATTGATTCTAAAAAATAAATCCCGACAGCGTAATTTATATTCCTTAATCCACTGTATATTGGTAACCCTGATATCCCAAACAATAATTTATCCATGTTAATTATCCGTGTACTTTTTGATAAACTGCATTAAAACATTACTATAGAATTATTGTATCTATATTGCCGGTTAATATTACAGTTATTTGAGAATACCAAAAAAAATCAATTATTGAAAATTATCTTATTTTGAGACCAGCTTCCTGCTTATTGCCGATCAGTCATTCTTTAACGCATCATCAAAAGCTACTGTGGATGGGCTGAAGTTAATATTTTTAACAAAGCTGCAGGCCTCAGTCGCACCAAATATCCTGTCCATACCGCTGTCCTCCCATTCTACAGACAGGGGGCCCAGATATCCGGCGCCGTTCAAAACACGTATTATCTTGTCAAAATCAACATCTCCATGCCCCAGGGAAACAAAGTTCCAGCCCCTTCTCATATCACCGAAGGTCAGATGTGAACCGAGTATTCCGCTTCTTCCGTCCAGATTCACCGAAGTATCCTTCATATGAACATGATAGACCCTGTCAATGAAGTCACTTAAGAAAATTGTGGGATTTACGCCCTGCCAGATGAGGTGGCTGGGATCAAAGTTAATCCCCAGTGCAGGCCGGTAGTTAAATGCTTTTAAGAGCCTTTCGGTTGTATAATAATCAAAGGCTATTTCGGTGGGATGTACCTCAAGTGCAAATTTGACACCACATTCGTCAAACACATCAAAAACCGGGGTCCAAAGTTCCACTTGTTCCGTATAGGCATCAGCTATCATTTTTTCACCGGTCTGAGGGAAGGAATACCAGTACTTCCATATGGCTGAGCCCATAAAACCGGTGACAACATCACAGCCCATAGCTTTTGCAGCCCTGGCAGTATATTTCATCTCCTCTATGGCCCATGCTCTTATTTTTTCCGGCTGTCCTGCATATTCGGCCGGAGCAAAGTCGTCAAGCCTGGGATCCCATAAATCGCCCACACATTGTCCCGTCAAATGTGCTCCCAGTGCCTTGCAGATCAAGCCATACCTCTCAAGGGTATCCTTTATTTCCTTTACATAATCTTCGTCAATTGCTGCCCTGCGGCAGTTGATCTGCCCCCAGGTAGCAAGCTCCAAACCGTCATAGCCCATTTCTTTTGCAGTTCTGCACATCTCTTCCAGAGGCAGATCCGCCCATTGTCCTGTAAATAATGTTACCGGTCGTCCCATTACAAGCCCTCCTTAAAATAAATTTTTATGGTTAATTGCCAATACATTGATGATAGTTTTAAAAATCCACCCATATGTTTCCGTTGGCCGAGCTTTTAAGGCAGGCGTCAATAAACCTCACTCCGTCAACCCCATCAACCACCGTAGGATACTCAATCATTTCTTCTTTAAATACACCGTTTTTCTGAGCGTTCAGACAATCAATATAATTGGAATAGAAATTGCCCATAGCCTCAAACCAGCCCTCTGTGTGCCCACTGGGTAATCTGGTATATTTGGCCGCAGCCTGTTTGATTGCACCGTGTCCCCTGTGTATTTCAAGTAATGAGCCGTCCTCCTTGGCCATGTGGAAAACCTCCGGCTGCTCCTGGAACCAGGATATGCTGCCTTTGCTGCCATAAATCCGTATTCTGAGTCCGTTGTCATGTCCTATTGCTATCTGTGATGCCCAGTAAACTCCGGTTGCACCGTTTTCAAATTCCAGCATCACAGTTGAGTTATCGTCCAGAGTTCTTCCCGGGACCACTTTATCCATTCTGGCCAGCAATCTCTTTATTTTTAAGCCGGTCATACGGAAGACAGTATTTTCTATATGTGTGCCAATATCGCCCAAAGCATTGGTATTTCCAGATTGAGCCGGGTCGGTCCTCCATTCCCCCTGTTTGTTGCCTTTTATATCTTCAAAGGCCAGCCAACCTTGCGGATACTCACCCATAACCGTACGAACCCGGCCTATCTCGCCTGCTGCTATGATTTCCCTGATATTCATTGCAGTTACATGTCCCGAGTATACATAAGTAACCATAAACAACAGTTTTTTCTCATTTGCAAGCTCCTCCAATTCCAGTGCCTGTTCAAGAGTGACTGTAAGCGGCTTTTCACAAACTACGGGGATACCGGCATTCAAGAAAGCCTTGCACGCCTCATAGTGGGCATGGTTGGTGGTCACTATGACTACAAAATCCATACAGTCTTCCCGGCCGGCTTCTTTTACAGCCATTTCCTTATAGGTTTTGTAAAGCCGTTCCTTTTCAATTCCCAGAGCCACGCCAGCAGCCAATGTATTTTCAAAGGAGCGGGAAAAACACCCTGCAACAAGCCTTGCTTTTCCGTCCAAACCTATGGCTTTTCTGTGCGCATCACCAATGAATGCACCTGGTCCCCCGCCTACCATTCCATAATTCAAAACCTTGCCCATATACACTCTCCTTTTTCAATTATTTTTATTTTTCACGCTTTTGTATCATTTGCAAGCCCACAGCTACCAGCAGGATCAAACCCTTTACGGTATCATTCAGCAATGCGTTCATACCAAGAGCCGTGATAATCTTATCAATGATTGTAAATGCCATGGCACCGAAAATAATGCCCGCAATCTTACCTTTTCCGCCTGACATGCTGATTCCGCCTATTACTACCGATGCTATGGCATACAGCTCGAAGTTTTTCCCCGAAGTGGCCGGGTCAAAGGAGGTGTCCTTGGCAATTTTCAAAAAGGCTGCAAGCCCCACCAGAGCGCCGCTTAACGCAAATACCTTTATCCTTGTCCATACAACATTGACACCCGCCAGCTTGGCCGCCCTCTCATTACTTCCTATTGCATAGATATTCTTTCCGAATTTCATGCATGTTGTCATGTAAATCATTGCGGCAGCTACTATCCAGAATACGACGGCCAGTTCGGGAATTGTAAGGATATTGCCGTTTCCAAAGCCAAAAAGGCTCTTATAGCTTTTCATCCCCGCTTCTACACGGTATCTGGTCTCTCCCATTTCATTCATCATATACTGGGAAACAGATCTGAAAATAAGCATGGAAGCAAGAGTAACAATAAATGACGGCATTTTGAATCTGCCCACCAGCACACCGTTCAATGCTCCGCATAACACTCCCGCAGTTATGGCAAACAGCAGAGTCAAAAAAATGCTGCCGGTAGTGTTATATACAATAATGGTCAAACCTCCGATAAAAACAAAGGACGACCCAACCGACAGGTCTATGTCTCCCGTCATAATGACCAGACCCATCCCCAAGGAGATAGTCCCCAGAATGGCACTGTGCAGAAAAATATTGGTAATGCTGGTCCAGGAGGTTTCACTGCCGTTAACCATCAAAAAAGCAATAAATATCACAAGAAATATAATCACATAATTGTAATTGCTCCACAGGCCCTTAAATCTTTTATTTCCGGTCTGTACAACTACAGTATTCGTTTGCATGGGACTTTCACTTTGATTGGACATTTTCCACCTCCGTATTTATTTCAGCTGCATTTATAGCATTTGTAGCATGAAGCATGACCGTTTCTTCATTAATTTCCCGGCGCTTCAGTGATACAGATATTCTTCCGTGATAAAAAACAACACATCTGTCTGCGATTTTTTGAATTTCCGGAATCTCAAGGGTATTGATAATTATTGTCTTTCCAGCCTTGGACAAGTTTAAAATAAGTCTGTATATCTCACTTTTTGCACCTACATCTATTCCCTGGGTAGGATTGTCAAAAAGAATTATATCTGCCTGTGTATTTAACCATCTGGCAAGAATCACTTTTTGCTGATTTCCTCCCGACAGGCTGGTTATATGGTCATTATGACTATTAGCTTTAATATTCAAGGTTTCCTTCAGATCAGAATACTTTTTAATTTCCTTGTTTTTAAATATATGCTGCTGCCTGTTGTTGATGGTATGTTCGGAAATATATGTGTTTTCAAGAATTGGCATGTCCCGGAGTATGGAGTTTTCTTTTCTGTTGGCAGCAACCATGGCCACTTTGTTCTTCATGGCATTTTGTATACTGTTGTTTTTTATTTCTTTTCCATGGACAAATAACTTACCTCCCTGCGGCTCCAACACACCAAAAACAGTCTGGAGTACTTCGGAGCTGCCTGCCCCCTGTAATCCTGTAAACCCCACGATTTCACCGCTTCTTATGGAGAAATCCACCTCAGAAAAACCCTTCCCTGAAAAATTTTTCAATTCCAGAATGGTATCTCCCAGTTTGCGTTCCTCGTACATTTCCTGATTTGAGTAACTCTCGCCAACCATGTATCTGGCTATTGCTTCTGGAGAAATATCCCTTATGTCTCCGCTTTTAATAAATTTGCCGTTTCTGAGTACAGTATATTTATCTGACACTTTAAAAATTTCAGGCATTTTATGTGAAATAAATATAAATGATTTACCGATTGCCTTTAACCGCCCCACAATTTCAAAAAGGTTTTTTATTTCGGCATTGTTCAGTGCAGTTGTGGGTTCATCCAGGATAAACAGCTGGGCATCACGGTGAAGTGTTTTTGCAATTTCCAGCAGCTGTTTCTTACCCGTGTCCAGATTATCCGCCAGTTCAAGCGGGTCAATATCCACACCCAGGTCATGCATCAGCTTGGTGGTTTCTGAGATCATTTCTTTTTTCTTCAGCCTTCCAAAACCATTTACCGGCTCTTTTCCAAGAAACAGATTTTCATAGACCCTTAAATTATTGAATATATTCAGTTCCTGATGTACAAAGGCAATACCGGCACTTTCCGCTCCCTTTATACTGTTATGTACAAGTTCCTTTCCGTTGAATATTATATTCCCGCTGTCTTTGGTATGAACTCCTGCTAAAATATTCATCAGTGTTGATTTGCCGGCCCCGTTTTCTCCGATCAGAGCATGAACCTCTCCCCTGCCGACTTCCAGAGTTACATTATCCAATACGTTAACACCGAAAAAGGACTTGGAAATATTGGTCATTTTCAGTAATTCCATAGAACCCCCTTCCTCAATAATTGCCACAAAGTACATGCCTGAAATTTGCAGGACTCATAATAAGTTTTTACCCGAAATTCCAGGCCTGTACCCTGATGAAGTTTTATTGAAGTATAAACCTTCCAGAATTATTTTTCGTCATAGGATCCAAATGCCTTGTAATCACCAACATTTGAGGAATCAACAACGTGTACCGGTATAATGTAATTCTGATCTATATTTTTTCCTCCGTTCAATGAATCCACAAGTACCTGAACAGCCTCCTGAATCATTGCGGGATCATATGTTACAGAAAAGATATCAAATGTTGCGGGGCGGGTTATGGTCTTATGTTTGTCTTTCAGAACGGCGTACATCTCAGCCAGGCCTGATGAAGCCGAAAGCCCCTTGAGCTGTTTCATAAACTCAGTCTTCTTTCCCGCATCCAGCGCAGAACCGTTTATTGATTCCAACACACCCATAGCTATTTCATCATCATGTGTATATATCCAGATCTTTTTGGATGTGTCACATTGTGAGCTTCCGAACCAGGATTCAAACAGTTCTTTTCCAGTGTCACGGCTCCAGCCTGTAGCAGCTGATTTAACCACTACCTTATTTATTTCATCCTCAGTCCAGCCCTGTTCGGTCAGGTATTTTCTGAAACCCTTTGAACGGAGTTCGGGAACAGACGAATTATCACCAATCATTTCATACACATAATCGTCTTTGCCAAGGCCGTCCTTTATAAATCTCTTTGCGGTCTCATAACCGATACCTTCATTATCTCCCTTTACATTTGCCACAACTCCGGGGTCAATGATTCCGCTTGATATAACGCGGTCGAACTGTACGAAAGGAACTTTTGCCGTAGCGATTTTTTCAAGGGTGGATTGAAGTCCGTTATCATAGGGCAGTATTACAATACCTGCAAGCTTGCCTGTATTGGTCAGAAGATCGTCAACCTGCTGGATCTGATCTTCAACATCTTTTGCAGAATAAACTTTTACCGAATACTTTTCCTTAACAGCCTGATCTTCATTTAACTTGTTTACTTTCTCCTGGGCGTATGTAAGTACCGCTCCTGTCCAACCATGGTCGGCACTTGGCACCATAACAGCAATTTCCTTTACAGATGACTTTTGGGAGCATCCGGCAAAACCCAGAATGGAGGTTGCGGATAAAGCTGCTGCCAATAGCGTTGCAATAAGACGTCCTTTTTTCATACTCTTTCTCTCCTTTAAAACATTTTTTCAGTTGCCTGATAGCTACAAGTATAGCACCGCCGCTTTGCCCGAAAGGTATGTTATCATTGCAATACACGTCTTTACACAACCTCTTTAAATTTATGCAGGTATTGTCAGCTGCCTTTGGTATCTTTTGTTTTCTTAAAGCTGTCAATCTGCTTCTGCATTTCTGAAATAATCTTCTCAGAACCTGCCTGCTTCATTTTATCAACAAATTCACCGTACACCTGCTGCCAGTCCTCCGAAGTGCCCAATCTCAAAGTATTGAGATATTGCTCTACCACCAGGTCAATCTTGGACATTTCAAGTACAATCATTCTTGTATCAAGTTCAAACCCTGTCAAAGGCGATATTATGGCGTTTTTGTTATATTGCTCCAGTTGCTCAAATTCTCCCGGTGTATTTTCGTAATTCAAAAAAACATTACCAAGAGTGTATTGGGACAGCTCATAAAGCGGTTTTCCCGATGCATCGGTTATTTTGTCCACCTTTCCGCTTCCCTTGCTTATAAAATGTCTGCCTTCAAACCCATTTACCAGCAGTTTATACGGTTCTTCCCCTTTTCCGGTATTCAGCAGGTTTACTATTTCAAGCGCACGCCGGGGATTTTGGGTGGTCCTCGGGAGGGCAACCGCATTTCTGCTGCATTCATAGGAAATATATTTATAGTCCTGCAGGGGCTCGTATACCGCTTCATATTCTGTTGCAATCCTGTCGGTTACCACCCCGTGTTCTCCGTATTCATCCAGAAAAAGCACACTGCCGTTCCTTCTTCCATCATAGCTTTTGGGATTTAATATCTCTTCGATATTTTCCCGTATATATCCCTTCTCATACCAGTTGTGAATGGTTTTAAAAAAAAGCCTGTATGATTCAAGTTCATATTTATTATAAACTTTCAAGTCATTGTCAAAAATTTTGATTACAAAAGGAGAATTGGGGCCGTATATACCTTCGAGACCCTTATCCGCCATCTTTGTTATGGTTTCGCTGGAAATACCCGTACCCAGGTTTTTTTCCGCCTTTAAACTGTACAGATATTTTTCCAGAACCTCATAGCATTGTTCATTTGTATAGTAGTTGGACCGGTTTACCGCACCGATTTCGTCCATATTTCCATAGGTATTCATGTATTTTTTACTGGATACCACCGCATAATCTTTTCTGTATAACATTCCCAGCAGCGGAATGCTGTAAATCTTGCCTTCACGTTTTTGTACGCGCCATATGTTCTCAGGTATTTCAGCCAGAAGCTCCTGCCCGTACGTACTCAATAAATAATCCAGAGCCATGAAGGAACCTTTCTTTACTTCTTCGGTATAATTAAATATGTCATTTCCTATCCAGGCTAAATCCAACTGCTCGTTGGTGGCCATTTTCATATCCCATTTTTCCTTGTAGATATCATATGGGACAATATCAAATTCAACGGTGGTATCAGGATAATATTTCTGAAGATTTTTATTGAACTCGGAAAATACACTCTCTGAATTTTTTGATTTCTCACCATATATCATCCATTTAAGTACTATCTTCTCATCCGGAGTATATTCATTATTTGGCCCCTGTACAATATTTGTCCTCTGTGTACAGGAGATATTTGTCATAAACGATATTGTAATAAAAATAAATATCAGAAGTTTTATATACAGTACTTTATGTTTCATTTTACAAACCATATTAACCTCCCAAGCCATATTTATGGCTTTGAGCCGCATAGCGGCCACAAAATGTTATGTAAGTAATTATCCTTTATCGCAATGTGGCAAATAAAGGAGGTTAAACTAATCTTCCGTTGTTTTTGGCAAGGGCAGGATCAGGGTTACCGTTGTACCAATATTTTCTTCACTCTCTATTTCAAGGCCTGCCTCGTCCCCCATCAGCAATTTGATCCTTTGATTCACATTCCTGATACCGATATGGTCTTCCTGAAGAATATATTTTTCACGCATATCCCTGTTGAGCCGTTCTACTTCCTGCCTGCTCATGCCAACGCCATTGTCTTTTATACGTATGACTATTTTGTCTTCAAGCCTGTCAACACTGATTGTAATAACCCCGAGTTTTCTCAGAGGCTTTATTCCATGGTATACCGCATTTTCAATAATTGGCTGCAGGCTTACCTTGACGATGTGGTAGTCCGCCGCCGCCTCATCCACTTCCCACAGGACCTGAAGCTTGTCCTCATACCGCAGCTGAAGTATTTTTATATATAGTTTTGTATTTTTGATTTCCT